>CBIHRH010000298.1:0-6443 GCA_966212365.1 uncultured Emticicia sp.
TATTAATTTTGAAATCAATACTTCTGAGATAACGTACCACGGATTGGTAATCCGTGGACTTTTGAAACTCTGTATAATATAGTCTTATGATCTTTTAGCTGCCTTTTGACGATTTGAAAAATCGTCATTCACTAATATTGTCCCTCACTCACGCTCCAACCCCCATCTACAAACAACGCCTGGCCCGTAGTAAACTTAGACCCATCAGACATAAAGTAAACAGCTGCTCCATCTAAATCATTGGGTTGTCCATTACGCCCGCCATCTAAAGGCTGCTTAGTCTTAACAAAATCCATAATTACTTCATCTTTCGAAGCACGTTGTGACATAGGTGTTTCTACCAAAGCAGGTGCTAAAACATTTATCCTGATATTATCAGACGCATAATAAGCCGCAATAGATTTAGAAAAACCAATGATAGCAGATTTAGTAGCGGCATAAGCATGCGTTGAAAAATACTTAGGCGAGGGAGAAACTCCCAACACCGAGCCCATATTCAGAATAGTGCCTCCATTACCCAATTCCAGAAATTTACGGATTGCTGCCTGATTAGAAAGCATCAGGCTTGTCAGATTCAATTCAAAAGTTTTATTCCATCCTTCTAATGATATTTCGTGCAAAGGGCCATCACCATATTTGCGCCCACTCCCACCTGCCACATGGTATAGCCCATCAAATCCTCCAAAATCATTAATGGCCAAGTCAATCGCTTTATGAGCAGTTTCAGGGTTAGCGGCATCTCCACTCATGGCATGGGCATTCTCACCCAATTCTATTTCGGCAGCAACGCAACTTTCAGGATTACGGCCAACCACTATTACCTTTGCACCATTTTTCACGAAGGCTTTAGCAGCCGACAAGCCAAGCCCTGTAGTACCTCCGATAATTACTATTTTCTTATTTTTTAACATACTCTTGTATCGCGATTTTTTAAATCGCACTTTCAACTTGTCTATACAAGCAAATGTAAGAAAGAGAAAAAATCTTTACAAATTTTTTGTATCACGATTTTTTAAATCGTAAAAAAAGGGCTCAAAATTATCTCCATTTTTAACATGCCCATAAACAAAAAAGGCACCGATTATCAAACCAGTACCTCTTTGTATTATAGTTTTTCAACCATTAATATTTATTATCTTCTGCTATTACTTGCGTAAGCAGTATAGTATTTCTGAGCTTTTGGTAATTTCTTCTGCAAATCTGCGATTCTATCAGCATCTGTAGGGTGGGTTGAGAGTAATTTTGGAGGTTTCGAAGAGTTTTTACCTGCCGCGGCCATTCTTCGCCATAAAAATCAAACCTAATTCATCGGCTTCAGATTCTTGCTTACGGCTATTAGGCAATACATAACCTAAGGTTGTACCAACGCCTAACACTTGTCCAACCAATTCCATGGTTTGCTGGTTTCCGGTATATACTCCTGCCCCTATTGCACCTAATTGGGTAATTCCCTGCGCAGCCATTGCCTGGCTCATACGTTCACGTCCATGACTGGCAATAGCGTGTGCTACTTCATGGCCCATTACTACCGCTACCCCTGCTTCATCTTTACATATCGGTAAAATTCCTGTATAAAAACAAACCTTACCTCCCGGCATACACCAGGCATTCACTTCTTTGCTTTGCACCAGTTTAAACTCCCATTGGTAACCATTGATTATATCGCCCAGATTATTCTGAACCAGATAGTTTTCAACCGCAGTTTTTATTCTATTCCCCACCCTTGCTATCATTTGGGCATCATTGGCGCTGGCTGATACTACTTTCGAAGTATCCATAAAGCCCTTATATTCGGCAAAGCTCATTTGAATCATTTGTTCGTTTGAAACTAAACCAACAAACTGTTTACGTCCGGTAAGAGGTACTTTCTGACAAGACCAGATAGTGACAAACAATAAACAAGCAGCTACAGAAGATTTTAATAAGGTTTTCATTGTATGTTAAATTAAGTTCTCGATTTTATTAGACGAAAATAGTTGGGAATATAACAGAATCACAAATATTTATTTTTCAGGTAATGTCTAAAAAATCAGGCCATTATCTGCTAGCGTACTATGGAAAATACGTATTTTTGTGAAATTTCCCGACTTTTGAGTGCCTCAAAAGTACACAAAAATTAAATAACTCAAACCGAAATCTAAACTTCAGATACTGCTTTTATCATATGAAAATCATCGCAATTGGCCGCAATTATGCAGAACATATCAAGGAATTAAACAATGAGCGTCCTGATGAACCTGTAATATTTACCAAACCTGATACAGCTATTTTGAAAGACGGTGAACCGTTTTACTATCCTGATTTCTCAACGGATATTCACCATGAAGTAGAAATATTGCTTAAAATCAACAAAATGGGCAAAAATATTGAGGAAAAATTTGCCCATAAGTACTATGATGAGATTGGTATCGGTATTGATTTTACAGCAAGAGATATTCAATCAAAGCTAAAAACCAAAGGTTTACCCTGGGATTTAGCGAAAGGATTCAATGGGTCTGCCCCTATTTCAGATTTCGTGCCCAAATCAAAATTTGAAGACCTGAAGAATCTGAATTTCCATTTGGATATTACAGATGCTAACGGTGAGACACAAACTCGTCAGCAGGGTAATACTTCCCTGATGCTTTTTTCATTTGATTCTATCATCTCATTTGTATCCAGATACTTTACTTTAAAAACAGGTGACATTATTTTTACCGGTACGCCAGCAGGTGTTGGCCCGGTTAAAGTAGGTGATAAACTGACTGCTTTTATTGAGGGTACCCAAATGCTTGAATTTGAAGTAAAATAATACATATTTTACCAATTATACAGTTTATACAGTCTTTTCATTTTTTGAGAACAATCTTTATAGAACAGAGTTTATTGATTCAAAGAAGATTCTGTCTAAAATAATATTGTTTAGAAACGACCCCATCCCAACCCTTCCCCAACAATGGGGAAGGACTTAAAGCCTCTCTCCCCACTGTTGGGGAGAGAGACGGTCGGTCGCTGCCGTTGGAGAGCGGGGTCAAACATATCCACCAAACCCTTATAAATTACGTGAAGAATAATAACAGGTCCATGATCATTACAAGAGTTTTAAGTGCCATCTTATTGATTGTCTACTTAATCTCAGACACCTCTCTGAATCTATCTTATGCCCGGAAAGACCCCGGTCAAGCCAGAGACCCCTATCCGAAAGGATATTTTATGTTTCCGATACAGCCGGGCAAGCAGGCATCACTTTCAGGAGGTTTCGGTGATTTACGTACCAATCA
This sequence comes from uncultured Emticicia sp., assembly GCA_966212365.1. Taxonomy (GTDB): domain Bacteria; phylum Bacteroidota; class Bacteroidia; order Cytophagales; family Spirosomataceae; genus Emticicia. The sequence goes on from CBIHRH010000298.1 coordinate 3,261, forward strand.
CTTTCATGCGGGGCTTGACATTCGTACAGGCGCTGTAGAAGGCTACAACGTATATGCAGCAGCTGATGGCTACGTTTCACGCATAAGAGTGATGCGTGGTGGTTATGGCAATGTATTATATATTACACATCCCAATGGTTTTACTACTGTTTACGGGCATCTGAAAAACTATAATCCTGTTATTGAAGATTACCTTCGCCGACGGGAATACAGCCAGAAAACATGGGAGATAGAACTCACACCCGGCCCGAACGAAATAAAGGTGAGAAAAGGTGAAATTGTAGCTATTTCGGGTAATACAGGAGCATCAGGCGGGCCTCATCTCCATTTCGAGATTCGTGATGCTTTGGAGAATGCTATTAACCCAATGAAATTTGGTTTTCCGGAGATTCAGGATTCTCAGGCACCAGTGATAGAAAGAGTGATTCTAAAAACATTGAATGCTTATTCCCGTGTTAATGGTGAATTTGGGAGAGTATCTATGGCACCTAAACGCTCGGCCTCAGGCGAATATATTTTACCAAATATCGTAAAAGCGCAAGGTATTATCGGTTTAGAGCTAAACACCTATGATCGAAGCCAGACTTCTCCGTTCCGAATGGGAATTACCGCTTTAGAGGTGGAAGTAGACGGTAAAAGCACCTATAAACTGAATCTGGAGAAAATGCCTTTTGATGTTTCTAAAGACATCAATGTGCATATTGATTATGATATTTCACAAACAGATGGTGTACGCATTCAGAAATGCTATGTGGCTGATGGCAATCGTATTTCTATCTATGAAACAGATAAAAATAAAGGGAGAATATATATCAGCGATAATCAGTTGCATAGTGTGTATGTGAGAGTTAAAGACACTTATGGTAATACGTCAGTTCTTACTTTTTCTATTCAGGGTGAAGCACCAACATTGCAGGAGAATGAAGGAGAAGTACAATTAGCAGAAGAAAGTAATTTTACAGGTAATATTTCCACTTCGATTACAGAAAACACTTTGGCTATCAGAGCTAAAAATACCAGAACCCCCTTTGCGATTTTACAGAACAAAGGGGTACCAACCAAAGTACCCCTATCTTACGTAAATAATAAAGAAGCTGTTTATCTTTATGACCTAAATAAAGGAATCGCTGATTTCGCTCAGGTTGATAATAGCTCAGCTTTAATCGGTATTAAAAGAGAAATTTTACCTCAAATCGGGCAGTTTTATACAGAGCCCAATCTGCGGATAGATTTCAATAATGCTGTTTATGATACACTTTATCTTACCACTGGCTTAAGTGGGAATCGTTTAAGACTCAATACAGAAAAGATTCCTCTGAAAGATATGATATCAGTACTCTGGACACCATCAGGCATATCTATGTCGCCTAAGACAGGCGTTTATGATATTAGTAAAGGGCGTTCTTATTTGGGTGGAGTATGGGTTGGTAGTGCTATACAGTTTAAAACCCGCTATCTGGGCGATTTTATGCTGATAAACGATAACGAAGCACCTTCTATTCGTCCGTCACGTATAGATTCTACTTATCTGAGCTTTGTTATTTCTGATAATTTATCAGGCATTAAGGCTTTCAATTGCTATGTTGATGGAGAATGGGTACTAATGGATTATGAGTACAAGAATGGCAGAATATGGTCTATCAAGCTTGATGAAGACCAGATGTTCAGCGGAGATTTAAAATTAGAAGTAGTAGATAATGTAGGCAATGTAGGTACTTATCATGTAAATATTGAGGAGTATCAGAAACAACATAAACAAGTAAAAAAATCTAAGAAAAAACATGCACCTGCACGTAGGAAGTCCGGTTCCAGAAGTAAAAGCAAGAAATCAAGACGGCGTTGAAATCGACCTGAACGATTATAAAGGCAAAAAAATAGTTTTATTCTTTTATTCGCAAGATGGCTCTCCCACCTGCACAGCAACAGCTTGTAGCTTAAGAGATAATTATGCTGCGCTTCAGGCAAAAGGCTATGTGGTATTCGGAATTAGCCCAGATGATGAAAAGAGTCATTTGAAAGCTAAGAAAAAGAATAACCTACCATTTGATTTATTGAGTGATCCTGAACATATAGTATTGGATAAATTTGGTTTGTGGGCAGAGAAAAAATTGTGGGGTCATGTACATATGGGGGTGCTTCGAACCACTTTTATCATTGACGAAAACGGAATTATTGAGGAGATTATCACGAAGGTCAAATCGAAAACCCATGCTGAACAAGTGTTGAAATAAAATTTCAATAGAATGGCGCGTATCATTCTGTTACTGGTTGCTATTGCCATAGCTGTCTTTCTGTTTTTTCAACCTTATCCGTTCGGACAAGGCTTGTTAGTCATTATGTCTTGCCTTACCGCGCTTTGGTTAGTAAGCGTTCTACTAAAAGATTCAAATATTATTGATATTTTCTGGGGATCAGGATTTGTGATTACAGTATGGTTTTATCGGTATGCTGGAGGTTTAGTTGATATACGTTCATTAATCTTTTGTAGCATCGTTACCATCTGGGGTTTACGTCTCAGCATTCACTTAGCTGTCAGAAATATTGGTAAAGGCGAAGATTATCGTTATCAGGAATGGAGCAAAGAAAGTGGCAAAAACTGGTGGTGGGTATCGTTTTTCCATGTTTTCTTACTACAAGGTATTTTGCTTTGGATTATCTCATCCCTCTACGTTCCTGCACTTTCCTCCGAATTCAGTGAATTACAAACCCTAGATTATATAGGCATAGGCATTTGGTTAACAGGCTTTATATTCGAAGCCGTTGGCGACTGGCAATTGATGGAATTCAAGAAAAAATCTTCGAATAAAGGTAAAGTCTTACAGACAGGATTGTGGTCTCTCAGCCGTCACCCAAATTATTTTGGCGATGCGGTGCAATGGTGGGGCTACTTCCTTTTTGCCTGCACTAACCAACAATATTTTTACGCCTTTAGTCCATTATTAATGACATTTCTACTCATGCAGGTTTCAGGCGTAACGCTATTGGAAAAAAAGCTAACTGAAACCAAACCCCAATACGCCGGTTATATCAAGCGTGTACCACTTCTTTCCGAAGATATTTTAGCCTATTTTTTTTGTGGCGCGAACTTCCAGTTCGCGGTGTTTATATACTGTTCTGCACTAGGTTTTTATTAATTATAATTTCTGACAATAGAACAAAAATAATTTCTACTGCTTAACTAAC
>CBIHRH010000299.1:0-6431 GCA_966212365.1 uncultured Emticicia sp.
AGCTAATTTGTATTCGTCTATTTCAGCAGGTATTTCTGCGCTTTGGGGCCCGCTGCATGGTGGTGCCAACCAGGAAGTGATTGAAATGCTGGAAGATATTAAGGCTGATGGGGGTGATGTAATGAAGTTTGTAAACAAAGCCAAAGATAAAAATTCAGGTTTCCGTCTGATGGGCTTTGGTCACAGAGTTTATAAAAACTTCGACCCGCGTGCTAAAATCATCAAAAAAGCGGCAGACGATATTTTAGGTAAATTAGGTGTAAACGACCCTGTATTGGAAATTGCAAAAGGATTGGAAGAAGCAGCCTTGCATGATGATTATTTCGTATCGAGAAAACTTTATCCAAACGTTGACTTCTATTCAGGTATCATCTACCGTGCATTGGGTATTCCTACCAATATGTTTACGGTAATGTTTGCGATTGGTCGTCTTCCGGGTTGGATTGCACAATGGAAAGAAATGAGAACCAACAAAGAGCCGATTGGCCGCCCTCGTCAAATCTACACAGGCGCAACTTTGCGTCCGTTTATTCCAATGGAAGAAAGATAAAATTTTCAATCTTATGATATATTCAGAAAGCCTTAGAGATATACCTCTAAGGCTTTCTGTTTTTTGGTGGGGACTCCCACCTACTGTGTGAATCTTCTATGATATTTTCACTCCATTCGTCACTACCTTTTAATAAAAACTTTAATTCTTTCAGAGATTGGTTTAGTAAATATAAATACAAACGTATATAAATTAGAGAATCGTTTACCATGAAAACCATACCTATATGAAAAACCTCTCCTTTACGGGCGTTGCCATGCTCCTTTTTTTGCATTTTACATTCGCCCAGTCGGGTACGATATTGCCCACTCAAGCTGATTTTCTGAATAATAGTACCAGTGCCAATGTTTATGCCGTAAGGGGCGTCATTACAAGCACAACGCCCGGCGTGTATTCAGCGGGTGTGCGTGGACAGAATAGTGGTACGGGTGGCCCTGGGGTAGGAGTCTGGGGGTCTCATGCGGGTAGTGGCATGGGGGTATATGGTACTGCGACAAATGGGACGGGGGTTTCCGGCTATACCAATAGTGGTACAGGTGTAAGCGGGGCTACAACCAGTGGTTTTGGTGTTTTTGGTAATTCTATCACCGGTACCGGCCTTTTTGCCATTTCTACCAGTGGCAAAGCCGCGGTTTTCAATGTTAGTGAAGGTACTAATTATGCCGTGGATATATTGCATGCAGGATTGGGTACCGGCTTTAATGTACGTTTAAATAATACATCTAACGACCAACCCGCGGCTATTGCCTCTCATGACGGGCCCGGAACAGGCTTATATGGTATTTCGGCCGGAGGGAATGGGTTGTGGGGTATCAGTTCGGTGGCAGGTATGTCTGGTGTAATTGGTGAAAACAACTCTAGCGGCATTGGTGTCAAGGGAAGATCTGTAAGTGGGGTGGGAATTCATGCAAGTTCTAATAGCGGTACGGCTGCTCAAGTCTCTTCTATCAGTGGCAAAGCAGCCACATTCAATGTTAATGAAGGGAGTAATAGTGCAGTAGATATAACACATGCAGGTTGGGGGATAGGCCTGGATATTGTATTGAGTAATACCGGAACTTACACCACTGGTATTCGGGTATCAAATGCAGGTAACGGGCCTGGAATAGTTGCCTCCTCGGTTTCTGGAGACGGCGTATATGCGCAGGCAGGTACTGATGGAGGCTATGGCATTGGCGGGCGTTTTCTAAATGTGAATCCCGCCAGTGGAGCTAATGGCCTGGAAGGACATACCAATGGCACAGGGGTGGCGGGATATATGCGGAACGATAACAGCAATGGCAATGGGGCAGGGCTTGTTGCTACCAAAACCAATCCCTATTCCGCAGCCTACGCTACCACACCCAATGTTGATATGGAAGTACGGCATCCTTCTCAATCTACCTTGGGCATGACAGGCCTGCGGATTTTAAATACAGGAACAAATAAAAATAACTGGACTCTCTATACCGCAAACGATAATGGTGCACTGTATCTCTATGCCAATGGTGTAGGCAAGGGTAATTTCAGTGCTGTTACAGGGGCTTATACAAATACTTCAGACAGACGCCTGAAAAACAGTATCAGCCATTATAGCCCTACGCTTACAAACCTGATGAAAATAGACGTGAAGCGCTATCGGTTGAATGGCTCGGACAAAACCGAAATCGGGTTAATGGCGCAGGATGTACTGGCTTATTTTCCGGAGATTGTTTACACGAATAATGACGACAAAGGCGAACAGTTTTATAGCATGGATTACTCGCGTATTGGCGTACTGGCAGTGAAGGCTTTGCAGGAGCAACAGGTGGTTATTGAACAGCAACGAGCAGAAATAGATACCCTGAAAACCCGTATGGCTGTACTTGAACGTCTGGTTGAGAAAAGTCTTAAAAATAAATAGTGTAATGAGTTTGTGATGGTTGGGAACTACATTCCTGCCGTCCAGTAAATTTCTTAAAATTTTACGACGAAATAGGCAAAAGAAAAGACAGGCGTATATAATTTAGCGTATCATTCATCCTGAAAGCTGGAATTATATGAAAAAACTCTCCTTTTCTGTTGCACTTTTGCTTATATCGTTGCCAAGGGTGTATGCCCAATCAGGTACAATCGTACCCACTCAGGCGGATTTCCTGAATAATAGTACGAGTTCAAATGTGTATGCGTTAAAAGGCATCATCACCAGTACTACACCTGGCTCTAATTCGGCAGGTGTACGTGGACAAAACAATGGAACTGATGTGTTAGGCATTGGAGTCTGGGGTTCTCATGCAGGGAATGGTTGGGGTGTTTACGGCACTACTGTTGGGGGAACCGGGGTATTTGCACAGTCAAGTAGTGGTGTTGGTGTGCAAGGGTTTTCAACGGAAGGGAGGGCAGCTAAATTTGAAGTAGTATCTGGCACCAACCCTGTAGTAGATATAAGTCATTCAGGTACAGGAAGAGGGATAAATATTCTATTAAACGATTTTACAAGTGGAGCCCGTGGGATTAGTGTTATGCATAATGGTATAGGTGATGGTATCTATGCCAATTCTTTAGGAGGCAATGGTGTCTGGGGTATCACTTCCTCTTCCTCTCAGGCAGGAGTAACTGGCGACAATCATTACGGCGTAGGCGTGTTGGGTCGCAACAAGAGTGGCCCTGATATCGGCGCTGTAATGGGTAGAAATGATAGTACAGGTTATGGTGTAATGGGTTATAGTACTAGTTCAGGGATAGGAGTTTTAGGCAGAGCGGGTATGGAAGGTGGAACCGGGGTGGCAGGGCGTTTTGAAAATATAAGTAATTCTAATAGCGCTAATGCCCTCGAGGCTGAAACTATCGGAGTTGGAGCCGCAGCCTATTTCCGGAACAACCATTTTTCTGGCTATGGGTCAGGAGCCGTTATACAAAAAGTAAATGCCTATGCTGATGTCTTTACGAATGGCCCCGAGGCTGATTTAGAGGTTCGTCATCCAACAGAAATCACACCAGGTATGTCAGGATTACGGATTTTTAATACCGGAGGTTCTAATAAAAACTGGACTTTATATACCACAAACCTTACCGGTAATTTATCTCTCTATGCAAATGGTGTCTTTAAAGGGCACTTTGATTCATCGACCGGTGCTTATGTAATGACCTCTGATAAGCGTTTGAAAAGTAATATCCGGAATTACAAAGGCACATTGGCGAAACTGATGAAAATAGACGTGAAATCTTATCTGCTGAATGGCTCAGAAAAAACAGAAATTGGTTTCCTGGCACAGGATGTTCTCAATTACTTCCCGGAAATAGTATATAACAGAACCAATGACAAGGGTGAACAGTATTATACCATGGATTACTCACGCATTGGCGTATTGGCTGTAAAGGCTCTACAGGAGCAACAAGCTATTATTCAGAAACAACAATCTGAAATAAATACACTGAAAGCCGAAATGGCTGCTTTGAAAAAATTTGTGGAAGGGAGTCTTAAAAAATAGCTATGTTGGAAATCTCAGACGATGGAGGTAAGGAATATACGAGACTGAGTGCCCTATCTGTTTTTTGCTATTCTTTTCCTGATTCTGCTTAAAGATTCAGGTTTCACACGTATATAATTGGCTAATTGGTATTGAAGGATGGGCTGAATTAAATCAGGTCTTGACTCAATTAACCTTATATAACGTTGCTCGGGAGTATCAACAAGATAAGTATTGATGTTGTGTTGATACTCTATAAAAGCATTTTCTACAATCTTCCGGGCAATGGATTCGAGGAGGGGGAATTTATCAAAAGTTTTCTGCGTCTTTTGGTCATTGCCCATCATCAGGAAACAATCTTCTTCTCATACCCAATAGTATTTTGATGGCTCCTCGGCAGTGCCCAGAGAAAGCAGCCAATGGTTTTCTGTGAAAAAGAAGGTAGTTCTTTCTTCACCATCAGTAATGTTATACTGCCTGACAAGCCCATGCAGAACAAAAAAAGTATCGTTAGAGTATTGCCCTTCTCGCAACAGGAATTCTCCTTTGGCATATTTACTATTATAGCACTATCGCCGCTCAGCTTTTCTTCTTCTTTTGAAAGTGCCCGTTTTCTTCATTGAGGTAAGTTTGATTAGGTTAACCCGACACCGCTCGCAAAAGAGTACTTTGACTTATTGAAAGCACCTAAGAAAGAATATATTACTTTTGAAAGATCAGGGCATGACCCCGCCTGGGAGGAAGCGCCACATTATCAGTCCGAATTATTAAGAATTTACAATCTGATTAAATAAAAGAAGAGAGGCTAAAAAATTAAGGGACGCAAAAAAATATTTGGCTGAGCAAGACCCCTATCCCTAAATCCCTTTCCCCAACAATGGGGAAAGGGACTTTTATCCCCTCCCCATTGTTGGGGAGGGTTAGGGTGGGGTTTTTAAAAATATTATTTGGCGTAAAAGCCTTTTCAGACAATCTCTTCATCATTATCTTCTCTGCATAATACGCTGCATGTATTTGCCCAATATATCAAACTCCAGGTTAACAGTGCTACCTACAGCCAGTTGATGAAAATTGGTATGCTCCCAGGTATAGGGGATAATTGCCACGCTAAAACCATTATCTTTTGAGTTAACCACAGTCAGACTCACGCCATTCACACAAACAGAGCCTTTCTCTACCGTAATATTGTTATTGGCAGGGTCGTATTCAAACGAAATCAACCAACTGCCATTCTGGTCTTCCAAGGCGATACAAATACCTGTCTGGTCTACATGACCTTGCACAATATGTCCGTCGAAACGTCCGTTGGCAGGCATACAGCGTTCCAGATTCACTTTGTCGCCAATAGCTAATTTGCCTAAATTGGTTTTTTTCAGGGTTTCATCTATCGCTGTTACTTTATATCTTATGGCTGTATCACCATTTGGTCCTTTAACGGGTTCATACTCAGCATTCAGCAACTCTACAACTGTGAGGCAAACGCCATTGTGCGATAAACTCTGGTCTATTTTTAGCTCGTGGGCAATATCAGATTCAAAAGTAAAAGTTAAATTTGTGCCATCTGGCTGAATATCAATGAGATGACCCATTGATTCGACGATTCCGGTAAACATGTAATAGTTGATAAGGTTTTCGACTGCGAATTACGATATTTCAACCTAGAATAGCGAAGAAAAGTTCTTATTAACTATATTCGCACAGGTTTATCCTATAATCATACAGCACTATGTTTAAAAACAAAATTGTCCTTCTTATTCTTGTCATTGCCGTTGTAGGCATCTTGTTTTATTCGCTTCAAGGTTCCGAAGATTATATTGCTACCATTAGCGAGAAACGCAATGAATATGCTCAGACCTTGGCAAACGACAAAGATTCGCCAATTGCCAATCTCCCCAATTTCACGGGTTTTAAATACTTTGAGCCTAATGTTGACTACCGGATTGAGGCCGAGTATAAGGGTACTTCAGATAGTGGACAAAGCATGATTCTGATGACTGACAGCACACAAAGCGAAATCAAAAAAGCCGGTGAAGCAACCTTTTTGCTGGGGGGAGAGAACTACACTGTCAGCCTTTTTGATGAAGGAGATATCTATCTGCTGCCTTTCCGCGATTTGACCAGTGGCAAAGAAACCTATGGAGGTGGCCGCTATATCAATATTCCGAAGGATAAACTGGTGGGTGATAAAATAGAGATTGATTTCAACAATGCTCATAATTTTTATTGTGCCTATAATGAAAGCTATATATGCCCGGTGCCACCAAAGGAGAATTTTATTAAGGCTGAAATTAAGGTGGGGGAGAAGCTTTATAAGTAGTGAAAATTGAATAACTGAATGCCGACTTGAGTCGGTATTATAAATAAAAGACCTTTGTTATCTTAGCCGGCGACTTCAGTCGCTGTGACAGGGGTACTTGCTATGAGGTATAATCTATCAATAATAGGTTATGCAA
>CBIHRH010000300.1:0-6430 GCA_966212365.1 uncultured Emticicia sp.
TGATACTTCAAATTCCATTTCAAACAATTCGCCCAAATGTCTTTTCAGTTTTTGGGCTACCTCATCTACTTCTATCAGGCGACCCAATTCTAAAGCTAATGAGGTTACGGCCTTATCATCAATACCACAGGGTACAATATTGCTGAAATAATTCAGATCAGTATTCACATTCAACGCAAAACCGTGCATAGTCACCCAACGGCTTGATTTCACACCCATCGCACATATTTTCCTCGGGTTTTTCTGCGCTGCATAATCCAGCCAAACACCTGTCAGTCCATCAATTCTGCCTGCATCAATGCCATACTCCGCCAATGTTCTGATAATGCCCTCTTCCAGAAAGCGCATGTACTTATGTATATCTGTAAAGAAGTTTTCTAAATCTAAAATAGGATAGCCCACTAATTGACCCGGGCCATGATAAGTAATATCTCCACCCCGATTAATCTTATAAAACTTCGCCTCTTTGGCCGAAAGGCTTTCTTCATCAAGCAAAAGATTTTCCATTTTACCACTTTTGCCTAGGGTGTATACGTGCGGGTGCTGGCAGAATAAGAGATAGTTATGCGTAGATGATTGATTTTCGGGCTCTATGTTTCTGTTTTGTACTTTGAGGTCAATGATTTCAGCAAAGAGTTTTTCCTGAAAATCCCAGCCATTCTGGTAGTCAATCAGGCCTAAATTAATAAACCTTACTTTTTTATTAATAATATTATTCATCAGTTTTGTAACTTTGTGGTATGAATACGAGTGCAAATGTAACAATCAGACACGGTACAGTTGCTGAATGTGTAGCTATTTCTCAACAAATTCCTGAGTTTTCTGATGGAATTTATGATGAGAAAGCCTACGAAACCCGATTATTTAACACGAAATCTTTGATTTTAGTTGCTCTTGACGGTAGCACTCCTGTAGGTTTTAAAGTTGGGTATCAGAGAGATAATGATGGGAGTTTTTATACCTGGATGGGAGGTGTATTACCCGATTACCGAAAACTACATATTGCACAAAAACTGGCTGATGCACAAGAGGCCTGGGTAGTAGAAAAGGGCTTTGATGCCATTGTGCTGAAAACCCGTAATTGTTTCAGAGGAATGCTCATATTTGCCATCAAAAATGGCTTTTGTATAGAAGCTGTGGAACAAAAAGACGTGATTGAAGATTATAGAATTATTCTCCGCAAGAAATTAAAAAATATATAAAATACAATGATTTATCCTATTGTAGCCTACGGCGATCCTGTTTTGAGAAAAGAAGCGCGTGATATTGTACAAGGCGAACTTGATGTAAAGAAACTCGCCGAAGACATGTTTGAGACGATGTACTCAGCAGCAGGTGTGGGTTTGGCAGGTCCGCAGATTGGTTTAGACCTTCGTATTTTTGTAGTTGATGGTACTCCAATCAACGAAAGCGCAGAATCAGAAGAAGACATTGACCAGTCATTGATAGGTTTTAAAAAAGTATTTATCAATGCCGAAATTCTGGAAGAAGATGGAGAGGAATGGGCCTATGAAGAAGGCTGTTTGAGTATTCCGGGTATTCGTGCCGATGTTTATCGCCCTGAATACGTAACAATCCGTTATTTTGATACTGACTGGGTAGAGCATACCGAAACCTACGAAAGCATGGCGGCTCGCATCATTCAGCATGAATATGATCATATTGACGGTATTTTGTTTACTGACCATCTGACACCTTTGAAAAAACAGATGCTAAAGAAAAAATTAGCCAATATTACCAAAGGTGATGTAGATGTAGAGTATCGTATGAAATTCCCTAAATAATCTGAATACCTCATAAAGATGTCTGAACAAAATTCTTCTCTTCCCGATTTAAACGTTACGCTTATTCAAACCAATCTTCATTGGGAAGATGCAACCGCCAATAGGGCGATGCTGGAAGAGAAGATTTTCGGCATTTCTACACCTACTGATTTAATCATTCTGCCTGAAATGTTTACTACCGGGTTCACTATGAATCCGGCAAAGATGGCTGAACCTATGAATCTGCACTCCACCCGTTGGATGAAACAGATGGCGGCGCAAACCGGGGCGGTGATTACGGGTAGTGTGGTTATCAAAGAAGGCGATAATTATTACAACCGCCTTTTGTGGGTGAGCCCTGACGGTGAAGTCGATACTTACGATAAACGCCACCTGTTCAGAATGGCGAAAGAGAATGAGGTGTATGCAGGTGGAGATAAAAGGATTATCAAAGAACTAAAAGGCTGGAAAATCTGCCCGCTTATCTGCTATGACCTGCGCTTCCCTGTCTGGAGCAGAAATGTAGATTTAGCTTATGATTTATTGATATATGTAGCCAACTGGCCACAGGTAAGAATGTATCCCTGGGATTCGCTTTTAGTGGCAAGGGCTATAGAAAATCAAAGCTATGTGATAGGTGTAAACCGAACAGGGTTTGATGGTAATAATATTGCTCATACAGGCCACTCTGCATTGATTGATTTTGCGGGCAAGGTACTCTTCCGAGAAATTGATAATGAAATAGTATATCAACACACTATCTCCAAAACTTCTCTTAATGAGTTCCGTCAGAGATTCCCTGCTTATCTGGATGCTGATAGGTTTGAGATAATATAATATTTGTGGCGCGAGCGTCCCGCTCGCAGTTAGTTTGGTATAGAATGATTCTTCGTATCAACTGCGAGCTGGAAGCTCGCGCCACAAATATCTAAATCTGCAACACTGGCTTAGCACTTTTCCCAGCAAACTTCGCTTTATACTTCTTCAAAATTCTTGAGGCAATTACACCAACTATCACCCCTGGTAAAACCCAGGTCAGTATAAAAACAAAATCTGGTGTATTTTTTGGCATATATCTTGGCACTACATTCACAAAGAAAGCAGTTAAAGCGGCTGAATAAGCTCCCATCATCTTACCGCCATGCCCTAAAAACCAGTGCATTTTTTCAGGTTTCTGAAAGCCCAGATATATTTTCAAATCTCCATAAGCATTTACCAGACAAACAAGGCCGAAAATGGCAAATAAGATAGCCATACCATTAAATCCGGCCGGATTGATAAAACCATAAACCGAATAGCCTATCATCACAATTCCACAAATGCCTACACCCCAGGCAGCTATCCAGTCAATTAATGTCGGAGCAATCGCTTTTTTCATGCTTAATAATCTTTTACCTGAAAAGTTCGGATAAAAACTGATGATTCCGATAGTGAGGAAGAACTGGTATTTTAGCTGAATAGGGTAGATAACAAAGAAAATAATAGTTGTAATAAATACCCCGAGCATAGCCCAATAGAAAATGCTCCCGCTTATATTATGTACTCGCTTGCCTTTTTTGGCAATCATGGCTATCAATCCACTTGCCAGCGATAAAAAACCACAGATAACATGTATAACCAAAAAGAAATTGAAAATGAGCTTTTCCATAATTTTGTTGATTTAAAAGGTGACTGGTTTTGTAGTTAGCTGATTAGTTCAAAAATTAGAAAGCCATCAAACCTATGGCAATAGTTTTATTTTCGTTTAGATTAAAAGCGCATTGTTCAAAACCAGGAGGCCCCATGAGCATCGTTACATTTGAAAAGCCAAAGGGCTCAGCAGGCATTTCACCATTCATATCTAACTGTTTGTTATCGTTTAAATCCTGATACATGATTATGGCGTATTTACCTTCCAGGATATTATCAAATTTCAAAGTTACCTCTCCCTCAGGAGTTACTTCGGCAATAGCTGATTTGATACCACTACCCTTTGGGAAGCTATTGGCATCATTCGTTATAGAAGCATAAACTTTGCCCTGACGTATTTGAATACCTTTGACTACTACCGTTACGCTATATTGAGTTTGTGCAAAAGAGAAAGTAGAGATAAGACTTAAAATGGCTGTTAGTGCGATTAATTGGATGAAAGTCTTCATTTGTGTTATTGATTTGTTTGTCATTTTCGATGACACAAATGTATAGGTGAGAACAAATAGCAATCAAATGAAAGGGCTGACTATCAATCCTTTGGGAAGTTTGACAAAGCAGTGGGAGGAATAGCACGTTTTAGGGAAGAATGACAAAGGTTATCAAATTATTTGTTCCGTAGAGACGCCATGCTTGGCGTCTTCAGAGGGTATATCCTTCCCCATATATTTTCATTGAGAAGATAGTCTTTAGCACTATTTGCGATTTTTCGCTATCCATAGGCCTGTGGAGACGACAGGCCTGGCGTCTCTACGAAACAAAAAAAAATGATTCTGATAGATTCATTTTAACCTTTCTACGATCTCTGAATATTTTCGGGCAACGGGAACGGTCAAGTCAAGAGATTTCAGATGTAATTTATACCCTTGAGCATTTCCTGTTACTTTCTCGACTTTATTAAGATTGACAATATAAGAGCGATGACAACGAACGATGTTTGGTAAATTTATCTGCCCTTCCAATCGTGTCAGACTACTTCTTAATAATTCCTTTTGAAGAGTATTATCCTTCTGATAAAAAACAGTTGAATAGTTGTCAGATGATTCTATAAAAAATAAATTATCACTGCTTAGCTCTAATATATCTTTTTCATTTTCGGCAGTGAGTTTTATATGTGTTATTGTTTTTTCTTCCTGCTTAACGGTTTCATTAGGTTGTACAACAATGGTCTGGTTATATTTCTTTAACTGATAGATATAATTAGACATTACACCAAAAGAAATCGGGACGAGCCCCACTAAAATCACAATAAAAAACATGGCAATAAAGCCAAAAAGTGTAAGAGGTATATAATGAAAGAAAAACTTAGAATAGAACATATTGGCGCAGGTAATAAGCAAAAGCAGAATTAATACATCTGCTATTTCTTTCCAGACTACCCATTTCTGTTCATTGAAGAATTTCGGAAAAAGCAATGGCAATATTGACCTATTAAAAAGTGTACAAATACTCACGATACCACCAAACCCGATAAGTACCCACAATTTATATGGGTGTTGCCAATCATTTAAGCCAAAAGGTTGAAAAACAACAAAGAATAAAGCAACTCCTGCTCCCTCAACCAGACTTTTCCGTAAGCTAACGCCTACTGATTTATGCGGAAAAGGATAAGGTTGCTGTAATATTTTAAACATTATTAGAAACTACCGGCAATAGTTTGAATAAAATGCTGAACAATAGGTGGGTAAGCAAGTATCACAAATACGACTCCCCATAATGCACCCCACATATGGGCTGTATGGCCAATATTATCTAACTGTTTCTGTGCCATATAGCGAGAATATAATAGGTATAGAATACCAAATATCCAGGCTGGAATAATAGGAGGAAGAGGCACAAAACCCATTTTTGCCGTAGGTTGAAACATAATAAAAGCAAAAACTACCGAAGCAACACCTCCGGAAGCACCTAAAGCATTATACCCTGAATTGTTTTTCTTACTGAATGTATCAGGCAGGTTAGCCACAATAATCCCTAAAAGGTAAAGTAGTAAATAGAAAAAATCAGCTTTATTGCCAAATATCTGACGAAAATAAGCTTCAACTCCTTCTCCAAAAATGTACAAACTAAACATATTGAAGAATAGATGCCCGAAATCGCCATGCAAAAAGCCTGAAGTAAGCAGGCGCCACCATTCATTGCGGCGGTGCACAGTATATGGATTCAGAATGTATTGGTGCACCAGTCGGCCATTATTAAAAGCCGCTATGCTCACAATCACTGTAATAGCAATAATAATTAGTGTTAGAGACAAAGACATCGTTTCGTTAGTTTTCTCGTTCAATCAACATTTGTATCAATTCCAGTAAAGGCTTTTTCTGCTCTGCAGGAGCTTCTAATTTGTCTAAATCATGTAATCCTTTACTAAAAAACTCATTCATTTTGTTTTCAGCCATTTGTCTGATGCCTAAAGTATCATAAATAGCCGTAACCGCTTTTACTTTTTCATTTTTATCAAATTCTTCCGCCGAAAGCCAGTCTGCCAGGGCTTTTTCTTCCGGCTTACCTTTGGCTTTTGCTAAGGCTTCTATGAGCAAAAACGTTTTCTTGTTTTCTATAATATCGCCACCCACTTGTTTACCAAATTTCTTTGGGTCGCCATATACATCCAGAATATCATCCATTAATTGAAATCCGATTCCTATGTTGGTACCTATTTCATACAGGAGTTTTGTATTGGTTTCTCTGGCATTGGCAATCATACCCCCTAATTCTAAGGCAAAACCTAAAAGAACCGAGGTTTTCAGGCGAATCATATCAATGTATTCTTCTTCGCTTACATCACTGCGAGTAGCAAAGTTCATATCTAATTGCTGCCCTTCACAAACCTCAGCCGCTGTGCGATTGAATCTGCTGATTACCTGTTTAAAAATCCCGTCTTCTACGGCTGTCATTAATTCATAGGCACAAACCAACATCACATCACCCGAAAGGATTGCCACATTAGGATTCCATTTCTCGTGCACCGTAGGCTTTCC
>CBIHRH010000301.1:0-6398 GCA_966212365.1 uncultured Emticicia sp.
AGAAACATTGGTTTCACTTTTTTCGGTAGTTGTCAACCTTACAATCCTATCATAATTCTGGTTGAAGGTATCGTAGCTTAACTCATCACTTACCCATAGAGCAATAAACGCAAAGCAGGTAAGTCCGGCGGCTAATCCGAATATATTCAGAAAAGTATAGGTTTTTTCTCTGGCAATTCTTCTCCCGAATTGTTTCAGATTACTTTTCAATAAAGAGGTTGATAAGAGATGGCTTAACATATTCATCAGGGTTTGACTATTTTCTTTTTTCTTTCGTCGACGCACAAAGGGAGGTAGTACCGTTAGCACATTCAAGGCATAGCGCATATCTGCCCAAAACTCTCCATGTGTCTCAACCCAACAGGCATAGAATTCCTCCAGATCACCTTCTACTTCCTCCAGAGTCTCTTCGGGGTGCAGGTGGGTGAGCAGGTATCTTGGCCATTTGGGGGGTGATGTGTTTTCCATAAAATTAGCCCCTAACCCCTAAAGGGGGACTTTTAAAAATTATACTTGTGTTTAAGCAACTCCCCTTTAGGGGTTGTTCACTCATTTTTTAAAGACTTCACCGGATTCATCATTGCTGCTTTAATACTTTGATAGCTTACTGTCAATAGAGCAATTCCTATTGCCAGTGCTCCTGCTGCTATAAAAATCCAATACGAAAGTGCTGTTTTGTAAGCAAACGAATTGAGCCATTGAGAAACAGCCCACCAGGCTAACGGTATTACGATGATAAGCGCTATTACAATCAATCGCAGAAAATCTGTTGACAACATCGCTACAATACTGCTTATACTCGCCCCCAATACTTTCCGAACACCTATTTCTTTCTTGCGTTGCTCTGCTGTGAAAGCCGCCAGGGCAAACAAGCCTAAGCAGGAGATGAAAATAGCCAGCACACCAAAATAATTGACTAGAGTATTGACTTGCTGTTCAGCTTTATAAAGACTTCCATAAGTTTCATCAACAAAATGATAGGTAAAAGGATAGTTCGGATTAAACTGCCTGGTCAGTTTTTCTAAGTCAGCAACCACCTGTTCTGTTTGCCCCGCACGCGTTTTAACTAATAGATAGTTGGTTTTGGCCGGGTTGAAACACAGGATTAAAGGCATAATTTTCTGACGAAGTGAATTGATATGAAAATCTTTCATTAATCCAATTATTGGCCCTTTACCCTGCCAGAATTTCACCTCCTTTCCTACTGGTGATTGCATATTCATCATCCGGGCAGCAGCTTCATTAATAATATAGCTGTTTGAGTCCGACTTACTATTAGTCCGAAAGTCCCGGCCCTCAATGAGTTGAATGTTCATCGTCCGGATGAAATCTCCGCCCACTTGCAGGGCAGCTACATTAGAGTGCTCATCAGGGCCCCTGCCCGGCCAATCTAAATCGCCTGATGTCCCTTGTATATCTATCGGTAATGAACTGGTCATGGTTACTGATGCTACACTGGGTTGGTGCACGACTTCATCCCGAAAAGCTTCTATCTTAGCTGATTGTACAATTTCTCCCTCTAATGGTACATAGAGTACATTTTCCCGATTAATGCCTAAATTCTTTGTCTGCAGGTAATTCATCTGTCGACCTACCACCAACATGCCTACAATTAAAAAAATGGAAAGTGCGAACTGAAATATAACCAATATCCGACGAAAGAAACCCGCCCCTATGCCTGATGATAAGTGTCCTTTTAAAATTCTGATTGGCCGCAGACCGGATAAAAAGAGTGCCGGGTAGCTACCAGAGACAAGTCCGGTAATCAGCACAACGCTTCCCCACATCAACCAGAGATTTTTGTTCCTCAAATCAATAGATAATTGCTTATCAAAAACACTATTGAAAGTTGGCAATACAACCCAGACAAAACCTAATGCCAGAATAGCAGCAAGCATGCTAATCAACATCGACTCACTTAGGAATTGCCCGATCAAAGAAGAACGCACAGCTCCTACTACCTTTCGTACGCCCACTTCTTTCGCCCTGATGGCCGAACGGGCCGTAGCTAAGTTCATGAAGTTGATGCAGGCTATTAATAATATGAAAAAAGCAACCAAAGAAAAAATCCGCACATATTCAATCCGGCCGGTAACTCCTTTACCTTTTTTGAATTCGCTATAAAGATATACGTCTTTAATAGGTTGAAGGGTCGGCCAACCTGCATCAGGCCCTTTATCGGTGTAACGACGAAAGATATCATTCATTGAGGCCTCTGCACTGGTTGCTGTTACTGTGGATTTAAGCCGGACGAAAGTTTTAAACATAGTGTTTCCCCATTTTTCCATCCAAGGTTGTTCAATATTGCTGAAATTGGCTACCCAATCAAACGGCATGCTTGTGGTAGTGGGCAAGTCTTCAATTACAGCTCCAACCGTATAAAATTTCTGGTTATCTAATTGAAGCTTTTTACCAAGGGCTTGCCCATGATTGAAATATTTCTCGGCTATTTTGCGGGAAATCACAATCTTGTCAGGGTTAGCCAAGGCAGTCTTCGGGTCGCCGGCAATAGTAGGTAATGCAAAAACTTTAAAGAAATCTGCCGAAGCGTAGTATCCTTTTTCTTTGGCACTATTTTCTCCTACTTTTATCAGTAGTTGTTCAGGCCCATAAGTAGTTTTTGTGACGGCCTCAACTTGTGGTATATCTTGCGCAATAGCTTCCTGCAAAGGACTTGGTGTGGCAGTGCCAGTAACAATCTCGGCATTCGGAAGATCATAATTGACTCCAACAAAATACACCTGGTCAGAGTTTAGTATGAATTGATCGTAGCTGACTTCCTCCTGCACCCACATACCTATAATCAAGGCGCAAGCCATGCCCAGGGCAAGTCCTAAAATATTAATTCCTGAATACAATTTTTGCTTTAACAGGTTCCGAAAAGCAATCTTAAAATAGTTTCGTAACATAGCAAGACCTAGGTTTGAAGGTTGATAGTAGTCTCTTTTTTTCCGACGACGCACAAATGGAGGTAGTACCGTTATCACATTCAAGGCATAGCGTATATCTGCCCAAAACTCTCCATATCGTTCAACCCACCAGGCGTAAAACTCTTCCAGATCACCCTCTACCTCCTCCAACGTCTCTTCGGGGTGCAATTGGTTGAGCAGGTATTTTGGCCATTTGGGGGGAGTGTTTTTCATAATTTTATTTTGTCGCGGCAAAGATCAAGACTATTCATTTTTTAGTGACTTCACCGGATTCATCATGGCAGCTCTTATTGACTGAAAACTCACTGTAAACAAGGCAATCACAATAGCCAATATGGCCGCTCCTATAAATATCCAGGCATTCATTTCTATCCTATACGGATAGTTCTTTAACCATTCATTGACCGCGTAATAAGCGGCAGGAAAGGCAAACACAAACGAAAATGCAACTAACTTCAGGAAGTCAGCTGATAATAGCTGAACGATACTTGTTACAGATGCGCCTAATACCTTGCGGATACCGATTTCTTTGGTGCGTCGCTCGGCTGAAAGGGTGGCTAATCCAAATAACCCTATGCAGGAAATGAAAATAGTAAGTATAGCCCCAAAAAGCAGGATTTGTTTCCATTTAGCTTCTGACTCATAATTTCTCCGGTTTTCTTCATCCATGAAATGATACACGTAGGGGTCAAATGGGAATAGCTTTTTAAAGGTGGCCTCAAGATGATTTAGAGACGCTGTTTCGGAGCCAGGTTTGATTTTTATGAATGCCTTGCCGTAAGAATGCCTCGGAAGCATGGTAAACAACTCGGGCTCTATTTCTTTATTTAAGGCATCAAAATGATAATCCCTCACCACACCTACCACCTTAAATCTCTGATTATCTAACCAGAAATCCACTTCTTCTTTTAATGGGTCTTTCCAACCCGCCTTTTTTACAAAAGTTTCATTTACCAGAACTGCGTTAGTCGAATCGGTTGGAAAATCCTTCGAAAAATTACGTCCTTTTAGTACAGGTATTCTAAAGAAAGGAAGATAGTTGGCATCTACAATTTCATACTCAAAATTGAATATAGTTCCGCCGTTGATTTTGGCTGCCGTTCCCCAACGGCCTCCATTTTTGGGAGCCACCGACACAATATTTGAGTTTTTCATTAACTCGTAGGTAAGTAGTTTTAATTCTTTACTACTTAGTCTGTTTTTCTCTACGCTAATCACGTGCTTATCATCGTAGCCTAAATCTTTATTAGTCAGGTAATTGAATTGCTGATAAATAGTGAGCGTGCCGATAATCAGAAAAGAAGCAATGGCAAATTGCAGGACAACCAAAGATTTTTGTAAGTAGTTTTTCCCTGAAAGCTTGAATCGACTATATAATGTTTGAACAGGGTTATAGCCAGAAAGAACCATTGCAGGATAAAACCCGGCTAATAAACCTGTCAGGATTAAAAGTATAATATAGGCTGTTATTAATTGTGCATCAAATAAAAAGCTGATAGTAAGTGCTTTATTTGATAATTGATTAAAAGTAGGTAATACTAATTGTACCAATAAAAGAGCAAATACAAAAGCAAAGAAACAGAGCAGAAATGATTCGCCTAAAAACTGGAGAGTTAATTGCATTCTGCTACTGCCTACTACCTTGCGAATACCGATTTCTTTGGCTCTTTTAAGCGAGCGAGCCACGGTAAGATTAACAAAGTTGATACAGGCAATGATAAGAATAAACAGGGCAATGCCGGTCAAAATATACGAATATATAGGCTTACTCCTATCCATCAGTCCATTATCAGCCGGAAGCTCTTTGCTCAGGTGCATATCTGTAAAAGCCTGTAGTTTATACTCTACCTTGTTAACGAGTCCATAATTTTCTGCCACTGATTTGATTGCATCTTTGGCATCTGCCTGATAAATCTTATCCATTTTGACCTCCACCTTTTGCAGATTTGCACCGGGTGTAAGCACCACAAAAGTATTCAGGAAAGTGTTAAACCAGTTTTCTTTGTCAGCCATTTCTTCCTTATCTACAACAAACGGCAATAGCACATCAAATTTGATAGAAGAATTCTGTGGGCTTTTTCTGGCTACTCCTGATACGGTATAAGGTTCAAATTCATCCTTTCCCTTAGAAGTGTTCTTAAAATACATCACCTTACCCAAGGCATTAGTAGTACCAAATTGCTTTTCTGCTATGTCTTCCGAAATGACAACTGATTTAGGGTCTTTCAAAGCTGTGTTGGGATTGCCACTAAGGAGCGGAAAAGTGAAAATAGAAAAGAAATCGGGGTCTGTAAAATATACCTGCTGACTTATGATTTCTTTATCTTGATTCATATCTTTTTGTCTTGCATTGAAACGCACAAATTTTTGTATTTCAGGCACTCCGGCAGCAAACTTGGGACCCGGAAAATAACCAGTATTCCCTACGCGTGCATGCAACACACCCTGAGGGTTGATGCGATTACTGGTAACTCTATAAATGTTCGGATTATTGCTATGAAACTGGTCATAGCTTACCTCGTCTTTGGTATAAAGCATAATGAGCATGGCAGAGGCCAGACCAATGCTTAAACCAAGGATATTAATGCCCGAATAGACCTTATTATGAGCAATGGTCCGAAAAGCGATTTTGAAATAGTTCCGTAACATAGCAGAATGAAGGATTGGAGGTTGATTATAGCTTTTTCTTTTTGTTCGTCTGCGTACAAAGGGTGGTAAGACCGAGAGTACATTCACTAAGTATAATAGGTTAGCCCGAAATTTACCTGAATGCTGATATCTGTCGGCATACAATTCTTCCAAATCACCGGTTACTTCTTCTAAGGTTTCGTCCGGATGAAACCACAATAACAAACGGTATATCCATTGGGGTGGTGAACTACCCTGTGGAGAATCCTGTTTCATCTGGTCTTTATCATCTGATCCGGGCTTTTTCATAATCCGCTTAGGCGAAGGGTATGAGGCGGTATCATTTGCCAGAGTCCCTGGCGTAATTCATTGACTTCCTGTAAGGTTCTGCTACCCAAAGCCGTCACCCTGAACAGTCGTTTCCGGCGCCCTCCTCTCTCGGTTGTAGCACCTCCTAATTCTGAGCTCACAAAGCCCTTTTCTTCTAATCGTATCAGGGTATTGTGTACTGTACCAAAGGCAACTACCCGCCCTGTATGCTCTTCCAGGGCCTGATTGACTGATACGCCGTAGGCTTCCTTATCTAAAATGGCTACCATGAGTAAGACCATCTCTTCAAATTCGCCCAGATTTGCTCTATGCATAGGTTTGAATGATTAGTTTCTATTTTGTCGTACAAATATAATGCCACTCAACGAAAACGGCCTTGGATGGCATTCCAAGGCCGTTTTTGTTAATAGCGCCCGTCCGCAACCGGCCAGATTTTGTCCCCGTGCGGCCGGCGGACACCCAAAAAATTTTCCAGCTTAAATCTTATGGGGTCCCATTATTAAATAAATA
>CBIHRH010000302.1:0-6396 GCA_966212365.1 uncultured Emticicia sp.
GCCTATCAGAAAGTCCTTATTGTTTGATCAGAAAATATTTACAGGCGTGGCAGGGAAGCATACGATGCGTTTGCTCCCAAGCCTTGCCCTTACAACCAAAGAAGCCGACATCTTCTTAGATGCCTTAAAAAAAGTATTGGCTAAGGTTTAACCGCCTCTACTGCCAATAAATAGAGCTTCATGGCTTGTGCGTCGCTGGCAATCCAGGCATCATACTCCTGGATTGCTTTCAGACGAAATTCTTCTGTGCAAAATCCATCTCGTACTACCTGATTCCCACGCGTTTCAGCCACTATATTCCAGATTCGTACATCACCTTCAAATCTGTCTTCTCCCTTTCTGCTCACCTCATGTTGGTCAACAGTATTAATTAATTGAAGTCCTAATTCCTTATAAATGGCTGATAGATTATCAGCAATGGCATTGTCATAGCCTGCATCTTTTCTCCAGTTCAAAAATGCCTGATAAAAATCTACCATAGATTGTGGTGGCTGCGGTGTCCACTCTATTTTTGTATGATTATAGTCTAATATAGAAATCATACCACTGGGTTTTACTAAGTTTAGCATTTGTGCTATCACTTCTTTCGGATTACTCACCCATTGCAAAGTGCGCGCAGCAATCACCAGATCAAATTTTTGTTCCGGATTATAACTATTAATATCGGCTACCTCAAACGACAGATTGCTCAGGTGCTCGTGGTTTTTTTGTGCCTGTGTAATGAGGTGTTCGCTAAAATCGATACCCACTACTCTTCCGCTCACTCCTACCCGCTCGGCAACGCCAGCAGTAATTGTTCCGGAGCCACAACCCACATCGAGTACCGACATTCCTTCTTTCAGCAGGTTTAAGAGCGACGAATAAGCGTTTTCAACTGTTCGACGATCAAGCACTTTGTTTGCTCCCTGTGGCATTTCTGCTCTTGTTTGAGATGTCTGATTCATTATATATTTGATAAATGGTTGATAATGCTGATTGAAATTCGAGGCATCGTTTCAAAAATTGATACATTTGTTCATTCAAACGCCACTCAAAATTTATGGATATTGTTCTGTTAATCGTTGCTATTATCTGCCTGATAGTGGGCTTAATCGGTGCTGTTTTGCCCTTGCCTGGGCCTCCATTAAGCTTTGTTGGTATCTTAGTTTTACATTTCACCAAATTTGCCCAATTCAGCGAGACTCTTCTCTGGACATTAGGTATCCTCACCTTAATCGTTACCATTTTAGACTACTATGTGCCTATCTGGGGAACCAAAAAATTTGGTGGTTCTAAATATGGCACATGGGGCAGCATGATTGGCTTAATTATCGGCTTATTCTTTGGCCCTTTTGGTATTTTCATCGGTGCTTTTTTAGGTGCTTTGGTAGGCGAGCTGATTGCTGGTTCAACCTCACAACAAGCCACTAAAGCAGCTATTGGTTCTTTTATAGGTTTCCTTGTGGGCATAGTTATGAAAATCGCACTTTGCGTAGTCATGATCTGGTATGCTGGTAAGGAATTGTGGCATTATTTCTCATAACCCCATCCCCAGCCCTTCCCCAACAATGGGGAAGGGGGTAAAAGTCTCTCTCCCCACTGTTGGGGAGAGAGATTTAGAGAGTGGGGTTACCACTCACCCCTTTTCAACTCCCACAATATCAATTCCCCCTCCGTTTTCACATACTGAAACCCAGCCTTTTGCAATACCTTTTGAGAACTGATTCCATCAACAAGAGTATGCGCAATAATAATTTTAAGGTCAGGATTCTGAAAAGCCCACTGTGCCAGACACATTAATGCTTCAGTAGCATAGCCTTTTCTCCGATGGTTCAAATCCATGCCATAACCTGTTTCGCAGGAGCCGTTTTCGTCAGGTAAACCTGTTACACCGATACCTCCCACGGCAATATTTTCTTCTTTCAGAACAATCAGCCAGTTAGTATACCAGATATAATTGTCAGGATTTTGTTCTACAAGCGGCGCCCAATGATTTTGTAGTGCGTCATCGAACTCATTTTGGAAAAATGGTTCTGTTTCTACCTTTGCTGCTTTTAGGCCAAGATTTTCTGCTAAAGCTTCTGAATTATTATAGATACGTAATTGATGATAATTTAATGGAATGAGCTTTAATCGCTCAGATTCGATATAAAACATGATTTTGGATAGTCTTTTTTTGAAAAAATAAACTCTTAGAACAAGTGAAGACTTGTCTTGATGATTACCTGTTTGTTTGTCTTAAACAATATCAGGCAGTCGACTATCCAGAAGTGAAGTATTAAATTTCAGAGGCAAATGATTACTCTGCAAATGTATAGAAATAATTTTTAATAACAATAACTGAAAAATAAGTTGTATAACTGAAAAATACGTTATATATTTGATTCATGGAAGAATTAACAAAAACCGAAGAACGCATCATGCAAATCATCTGGGATTTAGGCAGATGCTTTGTAAAAGATATTATCGAGAAAATGGACGAAGAGCCCAAGCCGCCCTACAATACTATTTCCTCAGTGGTACGTATCCTTGAAAAGAAGGAGTATGTGGGTTTTAAAGCCTATGGCAAAACCTATGAGTATTTCCCTATTATCAGCAAAGACGATTACGGGAAATTCTCTTTCAAAAAAGTCTTTGCCAACTATTTCAATAATTCGGCTGAAAGTTTACTGTCTTTTATGGCAAAAGAAGAAAAACTAACTGAGGCCGAAATTGAAAAACTGAAACATCTGATTGACAAACAATAGACTTCGTTCAACCCCCTAAATCCAAAATGCTATGCTGTTTCTAATTTACCTTCTCAAAGTGTCAGCCTGTCTGGCTGTTTTTTATGGTTTGTATTTCTTTGCATTCCGTAAATTTACTTTTCATACACTTAATCGCTTTTATTTGCTTTGTACGCTTTGCCTGAGTTTCATTATTCCACTCATTTCTTTTGAGACTACCAAAGTTGTGAAAGTCGAGCCTTCCATAGTCGTTGAGGAAATCCCGCTTGTCAACACACCTGTCCATAGTCCTGCTTATGCCCCCATTGGGGGTAATCAAGCTATAGCAATAGTAACATCTGCCGATGAAACACCTGATTGGCGTTTTTATATGGTTTTATGTTATAGCCTGGTTGCCGCTACACTATTAATCATCTTTTTAATAAAGCTATTCAAAATCTATCAGCTTGGCCGAAAAGCGGTAAGTGTAGATAATTTACGAATTGTTCAACGAAGCGGACAACTCACCAATGCTTCATTCTTTAACCTTATTTTTCTGAATACTAATGGGCTAACAGATAATGAAAAAGCGCAGATAATTGCTCACGAATGTGTACATATCCGTCATTTACATTCTATTGACGTATTGTTGGTTGAAATCTGCAAGATTCTCCTATGGTTCAACCCCATCATCTATTTCTATAAAAAATCGTTAATAGAGGTACACGAGTTCGAAGCCGACCTGAATACCATTAAACAATTTGATAGTAAAAACTATGCCCATTTGCTGCTTAAATTAGGTATCAATCATACTGTTGATTTAACCAATCAATTCAGTTTGCACCCGCTTTCTACACGCATTCAATTTTTGTTTAAAAAGCGCACAATTTCTATAAAGAGGTTATTTTATATGACGGGCCTACCTTTCTTAGCACTTGGCATTTTTGCCTTCGCTCAACGAAATGAAAAATTGATTTACGAAGCTGCAGCAAAAGCCTCAGAGGGAATAAATAATAAGATAGCAAGTTTATCAGAAGAGCTGAAATCAATGGATAGAGATTCTACTGAGAACAAAGAGGAGTTAAAGCCTTTAGCTTCAATAAATCAGAAGGATTCAACTTTGGTAAGCTTCGGCTCAATGATAAATCCATTTTTGTTCAAAGTACCTGAGGTAGCCTTACCTCATCCGAATAAAATTATTGTATCAGATAACTTACACAGAATAATAATAAGAATGGCAAGTACTCCAATTGAATTCAGTTTTGATTATTATAAAGGTGGAAGAGCTATCGTTGAAAATACAACAGAGGGAAATATCAAAATTTTGCAGGATGGAGAAGAACTTATTAAAGACAAGGATTACACATTCGTATATAACGACGGTTATATCAGTAAAGTAGAGTTTAAAGAACATATATGGAGTAAAAACCTGGGTATCAGCATTATAGCTAAAGATTTTTCGCTTCAGGCCCCACCAAAAATGGAAGCTATTCCTCTACCCTCCATGTATTATCGAAAAGGAGGGAGCGACTATTATCTAAAAGCGAATAGAAATCAAAATAGCCTATGGCGATATGATAATCTTGGTGTTTCTCCAAGTAAGGTTTATCTCAATCCGGATAGCTTACGTACTTATATGCCTGCCAACTTTTTAGGCAAAAATCCTTTAATAATTATTAATGGTCTGGAATACCCCTCGAGCATATTACAAAAAATTAACCCTAAATCTTTTGGCTGGTCTTATTTAGCTAAACCAAATGAACAAAACGCCATAGATAAATACGGCGAAAAAGCACGCGATGGGGTATTAGAAGTCAGAACTACAGATGATTTTTTGTTTAAATCAGAAAAAGAACATCAATTGGCACTTGAAAATATCCAACGGGAATTGGATGCGCGTAGAATTTATAAAAGCGATAAAATAATAAAAGTACGCTTATTAGATAATGAGGGAAAAGAATTTGAAAGAAGAATTATCAGAGGGTTCAAGGACGAAAGAATGACAAAAACAATTGATCTTCCACTGGATGGAGTAATGGAATACAGAATTAATGGAAAAGTAGTTAGTGAAGCTGATGTAATTAATCATAAAGAGCCTTTTATCTCATCAGCCTATTCGGTTAACGATTACTATGCACGGATTAATTTAGAAACAAAAGAATAGAAGTCTGTAGAAATTTTTCCCATATATGTGTAAAACGTGCTAATTTTCATAATTGCTTAGTTTTTTGCTAATGATTGGTAAGTGCTTAATTATCAATTAATTAGGCGTGTTTTTTATAAAACTGGTACATTTCTTTGACTGATTATTGAAAGTTTTTAATAATTAAAATTTTCAAAGTCATGAATACGACTCAATCATCCATCAGGAAATATATAACATTGTCGGTTTGCGGAGCGATGTTATTGAGTGCTACAACTTCCTGTAATTCATTCAAGAAATTAACTAACGAGCAAAAGGGCGCTATTATCGGTATAGGTACAGGTGCCGCCGCAGGAGCTGCCATAGGTAACAAAAGTAAGAATCCTGCCGTATACGCAATTGTTGGCTCTGCTGTGGGTGGTGTTGCGGGTGTGTTTATCGGGAAATATATGGATAAACAGGCTGCTAAAATGAAAAAAGATTTAGAGGGAGTGGCCGAAGTAGAACGTATTGGTGAAGGTATTAAACTAACCATGAAGTCAGGTATTCTTTTTGGGTTTGACTCTTATTCATTGAACCAACGTTCAACAGAAAATCTGGAAAGATTAGCCCAGACATTAAAGGAGTATGAAGACACCAATATTTTGGTCGGTGGGCATACTGATAATGTAGGTACTGAAGATTATAATATGAAACTTTCGGAAAGACGTGCTGATGCAGTAGCCAATTTCTTAAATAAAAATGGTGTTAAGCGCAGTAGAATGTCAGTAATAGGATATGGTGAGTCAACTCCTTTAGTTGATAATACGAGTGATGCCGGACGAGACAAAAACCGTCGTGTAGAGTTGGCCATTGTGGCTAATGAAGACCTGAAGAAAGATGCTGCCAAAGGTGGGTCAAATGCCGTGGCAACCAATAAGTAAGTAGTACACAAGTTGATTTATATAGTGTACCTGGGGCATACCTAGTGGAGTACACATCAATAGGCTACAGATGGTTTTTGTAGCCTATTTTGTTGTATAGTTTTCTATAAAGACAACTGGAATAGGTTTTTAATGATTTATACGTAAATTGAATTATAAACTATATTTCCATGCTTCCAGAACGTTTACCATTTAATGTAAAACTGCCTCTTGCACTCCTTTCCATTACTATTATTGTATTCTGGTTGAGTATTCTTGAATCTGTACTCGTCCCTTTTATTATTTCTATCATCTTATCCATTCTTTTATTCCCTCTGTGCGACTGGTTCGAGAAAAGGAAAATAGGCAGGGTATTAGCCATTACCATCACTATAGTATTATTTACTGTTCTGATAGGCGTAATCGTTTACTTAGCATCCACACAAATTGCCGGATTTTCTGAAATGATTCCTCAATTATTGGATAAACTAGAAAAGGCCTATAATAATCTTTTGAGGTGGACTTCTGAAAAATTTGATCTATCGATAGAAACCCAAACAAATCAGTTGAATACCTATGCTAATCAACTACTTGCCAGAGGAGGGACGGTAGTAGGCAGTGCTCTGACGACTACTTCAAATATGTTGGGCAATTTAACTATCATGCC
>CBIHRH010000303.1:0-6392 GCA_966212365.1 uncultured Emticicia sp.
GATCCAGACAGGCTTGCGTCTTTTGGTGACTCCTGCCCAGCCCGGGCCAACCAGACGTTCTTCATTAAGTTTATGACATGACGAACACTTCATGTCGTAGATTTTTTGTCCTTCGTCTATCATGGTTTGGTCTAATGGGTTGCTCAACGGAATTTCCTTTACCTCTGCTCCATGCACTTCTTCCTGTTTCAGAAGTACCGAATCGCTGGTTTCAGGAGTTTCTGCCCGTTGGTTAGCCCCGCCACATCCCCAAATCATGAGCGCCGTAATGACGATTGTATAAACAGATGTTCTCATTTGGTAAGTGATTTAAATGGATAATAATAAAAGACCTTTTAATCTTTTATGCAGCAAATGTATCGGGACTTGGTAGATTAAAACCTGATTTCGGAAAGGTGTGAATATGATAGAAATCATAAATAAAGATATTCAGGTCTTTTTATTTTGTACTAAATTTTAAAGCAGATACCATTATGACTAATACATTTGAAGATTTACAGGTTGGCCAGATAGTAGCCAATAATCCAAAGGCAGCAGAAGTTTTTATTCGCCTGAACGTAGATTTTTGCTGCGGCGGAAAGAAGAATTTTATAGAAGTATGCCAGAAACAGGGGGTAGACCCACACGACGTATGGGGAGAGATTGAGACTATCTCTCAGGGAAGTAGACCATCACTTGATTTCAGGAATTTTGAAGTAGATTTTCTGATAGATTATATCACACAAGTACATCATGCTTATCTTTACAAAAATTTGCCGGAGATAAGGTTCTTTGTAGAAAAAGTGTCAACCAAACATGGCGAAAAGTATGTATATTTAGATGAGTTATCGGCGCTTTACCCTGAACTGGAAAATGACTTGCTTTCACATTTACCTAAGGAAGAGAATATTCTTTTCCCCTATGGCAAAGCATTGCTGACAGCGTTAAAGACTAATCAGCCCATTGCTCAACCATTTTTTGGTACGGTGTTGAATCCGATTAGCTTAATGCATCAGGAGCATGAAAGGGCGGGAGAGATTTTGCATAGAATCAGAGAAATTACGAATAATTATACCCCGGCTGATGATGCCTGCAATTCGCATCGGGTCATGCTTTTAAAACTATCAGAATTAGATGCGGACCTGATTCAGCATATTCATATTGAAAACAATATTTTGTTTCCGAAAATAGAAGCACTTGAAGCAGTTCTAAGGGAAAGAATATAAAATAATAAAGGAATGATTTCAAAAACCTGCGGCTATGGGATAAGAGGAGTAGTTTTGTTAGCAGTGAAGAGCAGTGAGAACAGAAATATAGGTATTCATGAAATAGCTGAGGAATTAGACATTCCTCAGCATTTCATGGGTAAAATTCTGCAGGATTTAGTGAGAAAGCGGATAATTTTTTCGATAAAAGGTCCTAACGGAGGCTTTTATGTAAAACCCGAAACACTCGCACTTCCCCTGATTAAAATAGTGGAGGCCATTGATGGACTAGGTGTATTGAAAAAGTGCTATTTAGGCCATGAACAATGTTCGGAAGAAAATCCTTGCGCGCTTCATCATGAATTTGCGAGCTGCCGAAATGAGATTTTCAAGACCTTCAGAGAAAAAACAGTAGGCCATTTGATGAAAGAAGTAGTAGAGAGCCCAAATCATAAAGTCTAATGAGGCTGATATATTAAGGTGCAATCTGAATGGCACAGACACTATGTCATCATCTCACAATTATCAGACTTAATCCGAAATAAACCAATTAAATAGAAGTTGTGCGTAATAATCAAAGAATGTGTCTCAAAAGTATTTTGCACAAAATATTATTTTGTAAAAACCCCATCCCAACCCTTCCGCGCGGCGTCCGCTAATTATTTCGCTCGTAGCGCTGCTACGCCAGTTCCACTGCGGACTCAATAATTAGTCTCATCTGAGCAAAAATTAGCTCATTCTCGTCCGCGCGGCGTCCGCATAAAATAAAAAATTTAAACAGGTTCATAGGAAAGATATATCTATTTACCTTTAATTACATAAATTTTTATCAAAAGGAGCTGTCTTCATTAAAAAGCTTTTTAAGATTCTAGTGAATTTTGTGTAAAAAATCATTCTTTTTAAACTGCTCTCTAAAGATACCCAATGATGATCATTAATTTATCAACTTTCCTTCCTTGCAACCAATTTATTTACCCATAATCTTTTTGCGGTGTTCTTTACCCCACTCTGAAAGACTATTGATGACTGCTTGCAATTTCTGACCATATTCAGTCAATTCATATTCAACTGTTACAGGTTGGGCTTCAAGGACAGTTCTTTTGACAAGTGTATTCATCTCCATCTCCCTCAATTCCTTGCTCAGCATTTTATTAGATATTCCATCTACATCTCTCAGGATATCAGAAAACCTTCTTTTATTATGATAACACAATACGGCTATAATAGATATTTTCCATTTTCCGTTCAATACATCCATAGCATCATGCACTGCCATGATGTGCTTTTTGCAATCATCCTTCGTAAGTGTGTTGTTTCTCATGGGTTACCTTGTTACTCAAATGTTACTGTTACTTTTAGTTACCTGGTTACAAAAATAAACAAATTGTTTTAGATTTGCCGCACAATTAATAAATTTCATTTATGACTCTCATAGATAATTTGAAGTGGCGTTATGCCACAAAGAAAATGAACGGAAAAACAATTCCGACTGAAAAACTGGATTACATTCTGGAAGCAGCAAGATTTGCTCCTTCATCATCCGGATTGCAACCCTACAGGATTTTTGTCATCAGTAATAGAGAGATGCTTGAACAAATCAGGGAATTTTCGTACAACCAAAGTCAGATTACTGATTGTTCACATTTATTGGTCTGG
This sequence comes from uncultured Emticicia sp., assembly GCA_966212365.1. Taxonomy (GTDB): domain Bacteria; phylum Bacteroidota; class Bacteroidia; order Cytophagales; family Spirosomataceae; genus Emticicia. The sequence goes on from CBIHRH010000303.1 coordinate 2,841, forward strand.
GCTGCCTGGGATGGATATTCTTCTGAAAGAATAGGAAATGTTTTGTCAAAAACAGCCATAGAAAGAGGTTTACCGGCTGAAACATCGGAAGACTATCAAAAAATGCTTTGGGGATTGTATGAGCCGTTAGGACAAGAATGGCATAAAAACCATTCTGCCCGACAAGCCTATATTTCTTTTGGATTTGCTATTGCAGCAGCGGCAGAACAAAAGGTTGATGCCACACCCATGGAAGGCTTTGACCCGATTAAAATGGATGAACTGCTGGGCTTAGAAAAATTAGGATTAAAAAGTGTAGTTATATTACCTATTGGTTATAGAGCAGAAGAGGGTGACTGGTTATTGAACCTGAAAAAGGTCAGAACATTAAAAGAAGAATTTGTGACTGAGATAGATTAATATTCCGAAGGAATTATAAACGAATAGTCAAAAGAACTGATGTACTTCATTCAACGTCAGTTCTTTTTTTGAATTTACCCTCATCATCGGCTCAGAAGCCTTTCATACACGACAAACTGAAAACCTCTTTACAATTATTGGTTAATTTTAAATCCCATTTCTGAAAGTGCCGCCCTTGCTTTACTATCAATGGTATTTTTATATTCGTGGTTTTTATAGGCAATAGCTTTCTCGAAATAGATTTTCGCCTGATTCTTCTGGGCTTTCTCCTGAAAAATATAGCCTAATTGTAATGCTGACCCTGCACCAAAATACCAGTGCTGCTTTTCATTGAGCGTGATAGCCTTTTCGAAATAATTGATAGCCTTGTCTGCCTGTCCGTTTTTCTGAAAGGCTTTTCCGGCTAAAAAGAAATATTCTGCCTTCTCTTTCTGAGAAGATAAATTCTGCTGAGTTATTGTTTCTATGAAGCTAAGTGCCTGGGAATAATAGCCGCCATCTAATGCCAGTTTTGCCTTTAAAAGGTCTTTATCTGGCAGAGCATGATTCTTTGCATAATTCTCATAAAATTTTTCAGCTGCCTTGTCACCTTCGCTAATACTATTACCAACTGACGGTATCCGTATCAGATAGGTTATAGCCTGCTTGTCGTTATTCATCAGATAATTGCTTAAAAACAATTTATAGTAAGTATCCTTCACAAAGGTTTTGATTTTTCCATTTCTCAGATAAGTAGCATAAAACCCATTGGCTTGTTGATATTGTGCTTTCATTAGGGCCACATCTGCTCTGTATAAATCAAGTATCGGGCAGGGTATATATTCACTTCCAGATGGGAGCTTTTTCAGGATTCTGTGAGCTTGCTCAGCATTGTTAGACCTCATAGAGACAGCTAACCCAATAAAATGAGCATTCAGATTATCAGGCTGTGACTCAATAAACTTCATCAAAGATGCCTGCTCTTTTTCATCCAGTTTTGTAACAAAAGCCTGAATATAATAAGAACAGTATTCGGCTTCATTTCCCCATATCGGGTCTTTTGAAGCTTTATCTAACTCTATTAAGCCTTGGGTAACATTTCCTTTTAAACCTAAAATTTTAAGGGCCCACCTGAAATTATCTGGTACTGACCCAATAATCACATGTAGGCAACCCAGTGATTTATAATTTGGCAGAAAGCCGGGAAATAACTTCTGATTCTCTTCCAACAGTTTAGAAGCCTCAATAATAGTATAGGCCGCCTTAAACTCATGCCCGAACCGGAGTTTAGTCAAAGCCCAGTGCATTTTTATTTCAGCTCTCAGAAAACGGTTATAGGGCGATTGGTCACTCAGGTCTTCAATTAAATCCAGTCTTTCATCTTCTCTGTATTTTATTTTTTCGTAGTATTCTTCATCATCAGAATTCAATAGCTCTACCAGATCAATATAATTCTCCAGATACAGTCTGAAGGGGCTGTCCTTCTTCTCACTGAGCAGAGTTTTTTTAGCTGCCCGAACCTTATATTTAAAAACTTCGGTATAAGCTTTCTGGAACGTGGGTGAAAGTTCAAAATCTCCGGCATAAGTAGACAAAGAAAAAAGAAGTAAGCCTAAGATTAGTCTGTTGGTAAAATTCATACTGCTGGTCTGCATAGTTTGTATTAGTAGCACTCAGATTCTTTTCTTTCATGCTTTATCCATGCAAGATTATAAAAATACTCTTATTATCCTATTTAAAATATAGATTATATATTTTATTGTACTTTACTAAGTAGTTGCCAATTCAATATCATTACTGATTCTGCAGTTTTTTTGCATTTCCTGAGTTGAAATTATCGGAATTTTATTAATAAAATTACAGCTTCAAGTGTCATTTTATATCATTAATTCATCTATAATTTGTACTATTATAAGATTATAGCAATTAGATTAAAAATGCTTTGGAAGCAATTGAAATATTAATTTATTTTGTCTATCGATTTAGTAGAGTAAATATTTAAAATGAGCTCTGAACTAAATATTACTCTTCTATTTCTCAGATAATCAAATCAATATAAACCAAAAACAGATTATAATAAAAAAAATGCCACCCCTGCTGGAACCAGGAGTGGCTGGTAAACAAAAAAGGCTCATTGCGAATGATTATGAAGGCTAAAAATTAGCTTTCATTACCTTGTTTTATATTTAACCATCACAAAGTAAATGAAAAAGAGCGTAAAAATACAGTTTTACGACCTAATTTTCTTGAATCAGCAAGTTAGGCTTACTCCTGCTACAAAACCCGGAGTAAATGGTTCGACACCCATTCGGCAAGGTATCAGATATTTCAGTAGTGTAAGTTTTAAAATCTTTTCAGCTTCTTTTTACGACCATCCGAAAAATCTTGTAGGAAAAGTTTTTTTACTGCACCTCATCCAAAGAATTTCTTATGCATTTCTGCCAATAAAACTCAGGCAAAAAATTGCAGAACTCAATGAAGGCAATTTAACGGCAAGTCGATTCTCCGCCCTATGCTACGGATAGATTAAAGAACGTCTTTGCTTCTCTATCAGATTTTACAAGAATATTCAGGGAGTCTTCACTGTAAGGCTGTCATGGACATTTATTGTATTATTCATAGAAATCCTCCCAGAATTTTTCGGTTAATTAACAAAAGAATATTATGAAAATTTCAAAATTTACATTCACTATTTTATTCTTATTTGCCTTATCCAATTACCTCTTTGCTCAATCGAAAACTATTACCGGTACTGTAAAAGATAAAGATAGCAACGAGCCGATACCAGGTGTTTCGGTAACTATCAAAGGTAGTACAACAGGGGTTATTACTGATTTATCTGGTAATTACAAAATCACTGCTGTTGAGGGAAACACACTTGTTTTCTCTTTTATCGGCTATTCAACCATCGAAAAAGTGGTTGGCAATAGCTCAAATCTCTCAATAGACCTGGTGTCAGAAGCAAGATTACTGAGTGAAGTTCGCGTAGTTGGTTACGGCACTCAAACCAAGGCTGAATTTACAGGTTCGGCTGCACGTATCAATGGCGATGTAGTAAAAGAACAACCTGTACAAAGTTTTGATCAGGCACTATCAGGTCGTGCGGCTGGTATTAGTACCGCCCAGCCGAATGGCGTTCTGAATAATCCTCCGGTTATTCGTATCAGAGGTATC
>CBIHRH010000304.1:0-6334 GCA_966212365.1 uncultured Emticicia sp.
TAAAAAATAAGAAATTTGTAGAGTATATCTATTTTTCAATATTCTATGAGAAGTTTAGTAATACTGATTGCTTTTATAGTCTTCAATATTTGTTCAGCTTTTGCAACCAATACCTCGGCTAAAAAACTCGATTCTACCTATACTTTCGGGGCTTTTGACAAGGCTACGGGCAAAAGGCTGGCGGCTACTTTTAAGATATATTTCAAAAGCACCGATCCTTTGGTAATTCAAGGTACTCTTCAAAGCGATGTACAGTTTAAACCTGCTACTAAAGGGCAATATGAGGTAGAAATCAGTATGCCCAATTATGTCTCCAAAAGAATACCCCTGAATCTTGAAAATCTGGGTGCTGGTAAAACCAATTTTAAGGAAGTATTAGAAGTAGCTGTGGACGAATACATTATTTTAATTACGGATGCTAAAGATAAGCAAATAATTACCTCAGCTATAGTAAAAGTTTATGACGATGCAAATAAGGAGGTAGAGGCAAAAGTAAACCCTAAGACTGGTGAATGGAAGACTTTACTTGATATAAGCAAAAATTATCGGATTGACATTGAAGCACCAGGATATCAGGGCACAAGTATGGAAATACAAGGTGTTGATGTAACCAAAACTGTCAAAACACCAAGTAAATTCATCAGCATCAGTTTAACTAAAAATGCTTCTCAGGTAGCTTCATTTATTGCAACAGATGCCAATACACGCGAAGCCATTGTCGCTAATTACAAAGTCCTTCGTCCGGAAGAAACTACTTTAACAGGCCAATCGAACAAGAACGAGCCATTTAAAATTGAATTTAATCCAAAGAAAAAATTTACAGTTGAAGTAAGTGCAGAGGGGTATAAAACTATTTCAGAGTCTGTTAGTTTTGACCAGACTATGATTGACAGAGGAATTGCCAGTGCTTTATTGAAAAAATTTGAATTGCAAAAAGATACTTATAGCTTCTTATTCAAAATCATTGATTCGCAAACTAAAGCCAATATCATTAGCACAAGAATGCGAATTATCAATTTAAGTAACAAGCAATCTATTGCCGGAAAAATTGAAAAAGAAGGCTTCTCTGCCAACTTATCACCTGATACTGAATATTCTATTGAAGTGGAATCTGAAGGCTATCAACAAGCTAATCAGAATATCAATCTCAAAGATTTAATAGCCAAAAACCAGTTTGTTCAGGAGATTTTGTTAGTAAGAAAATCTACCGAGCAATATAGACTGATTGTAGTGGATGAAGAAAATGATAAAAACGTGGCTGGTGCAAATCTTCGTGTATTTAATGCTAAGAACGAACCTATAACCATCGCCACGACTAATGTACAATCCGAATGGTTAGCTGATTTAAAAATTGGAGAGCAATATAATGCTGAAGTAAAAACACAGGGGTATCTGGCATACAGAGCACCGATTCTGAGAAATAACAAAACCCTTTATTTGAAAATCAGAAAAGTACCTACAGCAGAAATCTATTTTATGGTAACTGATTTTTACACAAAGAATATAATACCATCAGATTATAAATTAAAAACCGGGAACACTCCTGTTGAAGGGAGCATGAATCCGGAAAAGACAAGGTTCAAGGCCACTTTAACCCCTGATAAAAGCTATGAAATTGAAGTGGTATCTGAGGGTTATCCGGCTTATAAAGAGATGGTTAATCTGACAAAGGCAGTTAATAATGTTATTACGCTTGAATTGAAAAAAACAGGCTATAATTTTATTTTTAATCCGATTGATTCAAAAACAAGAGCGGCTATTCAAAACGTAAAAATAACTTTGATTGATGCTAACAATCAGTCGATACCTGTCAATAATAATGAAGCAAAAGGGGTTTCTCCAAAGAGTTTTGATAAAAAATACTCTTTAAATGCTCAGGCTGCTAATTATAAACCTTTTTCGGAAACTTTAGATCTGATGGATATGGTGGCAGCCAACAAGCACGATATTGTCATGGAGAAAGCAGAGGTAGTACAAGCCCCTCCTCCTGTAGTAGAAAAACCTAAAGTAGAAGAAAAGGTAGTAGCAAAAAAAGAAGAGACGCCAGCTCCACCAGTAGTAACTCCTAAAGAACCTGAAAAGAAAGAGCCGGAAAGGACACTTCTATCTTCTGTATCCGATGATTATTTTAAGGGAATTGCCATAGGAATGCCTGTTAAACTGGAAAATGTATATTTCGATCAAAGTCAACCTGTTATCAAACCACAGTCGTTTCCTGAGTTAGACAGGTTGGTGAGCTTGCTAAAGAAATATCCTAAAATGACTGTTGAAATTGTAGGACATACCGACAATGTGGGCGACCCAAGAATGAACTTATATCTCTCTGAATTGAGAGCAAAAGCTGTTTCGAACTATTTGTTTAATAAAGGAATCGCACCTAATCGCCTGACACATAAGGGCAAAGGGCAGGAACAACCTGTTTCGGCCAATGATACAGAAGAAAATCGTCAAAAAAACAGAAGGGTTGAGTTTGTGGTGATAGAATTATAGTTTGTACTTTATCAAATAACTATTCTTTCACAGTTGCTCTTCTGATTCTATCATTGATGGCTCTACCTAAGTCTATTTCAGGTAGCAATCCGGTATAAATCATATCAACCGCCATTATATCTAATTGCCGCATATAAGCAAAAAGATGCTTTGCCGCTTCTCTGAAATCGCCATTGGGAGATAATAACAATTGATTTTCTTTGGGAATATCAGGGAGATAGTGTTGAAAACCCAGATAACCAATCTTTTTCCCATTAGCATTGATTCCTTTGTCATTATCCAAAAGAATCAATTGCTTCTTAGGCGCATAATGGCTTTTGAGCATTCCGGGAGCTAATGGATTAGAAGAAGAATGTTCAACTACATTTACCTTGCCAACCACGCCTTCAATTTCTTCAATTGACAAGCCACCCTTACGATACACTACTGCTTCGTCATCTACAAAACCAACAATCGTTGATTCAATACCAACCTGACAATCGCCACCGTCAAGAATGTATTTTATTTTATCTCCTAACTGATTATTGACATGAGTAGCATTAGTTGGCGAAATATATCCGAACGGATTCGCACTTGGTGCTGCCAGTGGAAAATCTAATTGACTAAGTAATTCAAGTGTCATAGGATGTTGAGGAATTCTGATAGCAACATTTTCTAAGCCGGAAGTAACTAAATCAGGAATAATGTCTTTTCTTGGTAATAGTAGTGTCAGAGGCCCGGGCATAAATTTCTCAGCTAAGGCATACACTCGGGTATCTATTTCACTGATATAATCTTTGAAACGTTCAATACTATTGGTATGAATAATGAGCGGGTCAAAGGAAGGTCTATTCTTAACCTCGAATATTTTAGCAACAGCGTCAGTGTCCAAGGCGTTTCCGGCCAGACCATAAACGGTCTCTGTTGGAATCCCTATCACTTCTCCCTCATTCAGAAGCCCAATTGCTAAATCTATATCTTTTCCTATTATTGCCATTATACCAGGTCTTTTTCAAAATAAGCCACATCATCTTCCGGATTATAGTTGTAGGAAGTAGTTTCTGTAAATTGTAGCGATTTATATAAATGATTCGCCGACTCTAGCCGTCTGAGCGTATCTAACTTCATTTTTTTATAGCCTTTATTCTGTGCTTCTTCTATGATTGTCTGCGCCAGTTTTTTACCTAAACCTATGCCCTGAAAATCTGGCTTTACATAAAGTCTTTTCATTTCACAGACTCCCTCTTCCAACTTCCATAAAGCTATACAGCCTGCACTTACTCCATCTACTTTGGCTAAAAATATTGAACCTTCCGGCTCAGCATATTTAGCTGGAAGTTTAGCTAACTCTTCTTCAAAATTCTGAAAACAAAGGCTTACACCCAGAAATTTTTCATACTCTCGGAATAAAGATTTTATTTCTTCTAAATCTTCTAAAGAAGCGATTTTTTGAATTGTGATGTTCATTTCTCTGTTTGTTTGCGTACCACTCCGTCATACGGATACCCTACTTCAGCCAATGTCAACCCCTCAGCCGGAACGGCCCTTCCAGCTTTCTGACGGCTTTTCGATAAAATAATATCCTCAAATCCCGATAAACTCAATTTCCCGGTACCGACTTCCAGCATTGTTCCGACTATGGCTCTTACCATACCCCTCAAAAATCTATCAGCTTTGATATGAAACAGCAGAAATTGATCCTGACGTTCCCAATAAGCCAATTCTATCTTGCAATTGAATGTCACCACATCTGTATGTACCTTACTAAAACACTGGAAATCAATATGATTCTTCAATATCTCACCTGCCCTATTCATTGGCTCTATCTCTAGAGGAGCTCTATAAAAATAAGAAAGATCCTGCCAGAAAGGTGTTTTCTGTGTTGAAATTCGATAAAGGTATCTCCGATGAGTTGCATCAAATCGAGAATGAAATTCATCCGAAACGGCTCTAATCTGATGAATGGCAATATCTTTTGGTAAAATACCGTTCATGGCATATACCATCTTTTCGAGATTGTCAAGAGGTTCTAATAAGTCGAAATGAGCAAATTGCTGATAGGCATGTACTCCCGCGTCAGTTCGGCTACTGCCTACAATTTGCAACTCTTGTCTCAACAGTGTGGACAATGCCTTTTCTATATGCCCTTGCACGCTTGGGGCATTGTCTTGCACCTGCCAACCATGAAAATCAGTACCCTTATAAGAACACTCTATTAAATAACGCATGGGCAAAGATAATACCCTGACAGGCAAGTACGCAAATCTCGTCTGATTAAAAAGCTTAATTATCCCTATATTCCACAATATTATCCACATCGTGGAACGTTTTTTCCACGTCGTGGAACATTTAATTGTTTCTTAACATTAAAAGTTTGATATTTGAAGCAGTAATTTTCTCTAACCACAAGCAATGGGAAAAATAATAGCAATTGCCAACCAAAAGGGAGGCGTAGGTAAAACAACCACTACCATAAATTTAGCAGCCAGTTTGGCTGCGCTCGAATTTCGTACACTCATCATTGATGCTGACCCACAAGCTAATGCTACCTCTGGTTTGGGCTTTAACCCTAAAGAAGTAGAAAACAGCATTTACGAATGTATGGTCGATGATATCCGTCCGCGTGATATTATCATCGAAACCGACTTCCCCAATCTTGATTTATTACCCTCTCATATTGACCTAGTAGGAGCTGAAATCGAAATGATTAACCTACCGAAGCGTGAAGAGAAGATGAAGGAATCATTGATGGATGTGAAAGATATGTATGATTTTATTATCATCGATTGCTCACCATCTCTGGGTTTGATAGTCATTAATAGTCTTACTGCTGCCGATTCAGTCATTGTACCCGTACAATGTGAGTACTTTGCCTTAGAAGGATTGGGTAAATTATTGAATACCATCAAAATCATTCAACAGCGGTTAAATCCGGCTTTGACGATTGAGGGTATTCTGTTAACCATGTATGATTTGCGTGTGCGATTATCGAATCAGGTGGTGCATGAAGTAACCACTCACTTCAGGAACATGGTTTTCCAAACCCTGATACCGAGAAATATCCGATTGTCGGAATCGCCAAGTTATGGTGTACCTGCTTTGGCTCAAGATGCCGATAGCAAGGGGGCTATCAGTTATCTTAATCTGGCAAGAGAGATTCTGATAAAAAATGGAAAATTAGTATCTGAAAACTGATACTATCAATTAAAGAATTAAACAAATGTACATGGGAGGGTATGTGACATACTCCCATTTAACATTACAAAAAATATGGAATCAAAAATGGCCAACCAAAAGAAGGGTATGACCGGGCTCGGTAGAGGTTTGGGTGCATTGCTTTCAGACTCAGGTAGTACCCCATCCGAAACACCAAATATCCCTCGTCGCCTGGAAGCGATCAGTTCTATGCACGAGATAATGATTGATTCGGTTGAAACTAATCCTTATCAACCTCGTACGCATTTTGACCAGGAGGCATTACAGGAATTAGCAGAATCAATTAAAGTATTAGGTATCATCCAGCCCATAACTGTTAAAGAATCAAGTCCTGGCAGGTATACACTAATTTCAGGGGAACGTCGTTTGCAAGCCTCTAAATTAGCCGGATTAACCAAGATTCCTGCTTATATCCGTACGGCTGACGACCAACAGATGCTCGAAATGGCATTAATCGAAAACATCCAGCGTGAAAACCTGAATGCCATAGAAATTGCCTTGAGTTATCACCGTCTGTTAAGTGAATTTCAATTGAAACAGGAAGAATTAGGCGATAGAGTAGGCAAAAACCGTACGACTGTCAATAATTATCTTCGCTTATTGAAGTTACCTGATGTTATTCAGGCGGCCGTTCGTGATAATGAAATTT
>CBIHRH010000305.1:0-6323 GCA_966212365.1 uncultured Emticicia sp.
ATAAACTTTTATGAAAAGGCTGTTTATTTTATTTATCCTTATTTATACTTTTAGCTTTTCTACTTCTGCACAATTACTGACAGATAATGATTCCAAACAAACAATTATCAAGGGTTTGGATAAATTATATAATTATGAATTTAAGGAGGCTGATGCTTTCTTCCAGAAAGTAAAGGCTAAATATCCACATCATCCGGTTACTCCGCTTTTAAGTGCCTTGCAAGTACAATGGCAGAATCTTCCGCTCGAAAAGAATTTAAAGGCCGTTAATCTCTATATGTCGCTTCTGGAAAAGTGCCAGACCTTGGCTGAGCCGATGCTCAACGACCCTAACAGAAAAGCAGAAGCCACTTTTTTCTTATTAGCCTCACATGGCTATATTACATTAGCCTATACCTATAGAAAAGAACCCATGAAAGCTGCCAACGAAGCCCGCAAAGCTTATGGGTACATGAAAGATGGGTTTGGAATGATGGAACGAAACCCGGAATTTTATTTCACTTCCGGTTTATACAACTACTATCGCATTCAATATCCTGAAACTCACCCAATGGTGAAACCTGTGGTTATTTTCTTCGAAAATGGTAATAAAAAAACAGGTTTAAATCAACTGGAACTGGCTGTGCAACGCTCTGTTTTTTCGAGAGTAGAGGCAGCTTATTATTATATGAATGTCAATCTAAAATATGAGCTTAACTATAATAAAGCCCTTATCTACGCTGACTTATTGCATGATAAATACCCAAATAATCCGGTTTATCTCATGCGTTATACCGAAACACTGGTAATGCTCGGCAAATATGAAGAAGCCATTCCGAAAATAAATACCTTACATAAAATTAATAGTCCGGTTTATCAGATTGCGGCCAATTTGTTTGATGGATTAATGGCCGAGAAGGCAAAAAAGAATGACAAGCTTGCTTTAGAGTTCTATAATAATGCCTTGAAAAACGAACCGGATGAACGCTATACTAAAGATTATTATGCCATGACCTACCTCGGTTTAGGCAGAATTGCCGAAAGGGCCGGCAATAAAAAACGAGCAAATGAAATGTATAATAAAGCTTTAGACACTGCAGAAAATAAAGGTGTAATTGCCGAAGCGAAACGAAATTCAGGAAAATAATTAATTATTTTTTTCAATTTTTTTTCCGAAAATCCCTCCTTTCTCCATAAATATTTTACAATTTTTGAAGCTGTTCTAAAACAAGCCTAAGCACCTGATAATAAAAACATTATCAGGTATTTTTTTGCTTGCTATGTCTATCGGGTTCATAGGCTTTTGTCCTATTTGAGCAACCCACTCTACCTGATTTCTCGTCTCACAAATAACGCAGAAGGCTATCATTTTTTATCTGGCAACGCAACCCTCGTTTTAAAATGTCCGTAAAGCTTGTAATTACTACGCATTTTAAACCAAATAAAACTTATACTTTCTATGGAACAAACACAATTAAGTAGAGGGCAATTTTTACGACAGCTTGGATTGAGTACAGGTGCTTTAATGGCTTTTTACTGCATGGGCACAGGATTAACTGCCTGCTCGAGTTCGGATGATGGAGACCCAAATCCAAACCCGGGCCCTGGACCCGGACCCGGTACCAGCACAGCAATAAAAGGCACAACCAGTGGTGCAAACATTGATTTTACTATTGATTTGACTCATGCTGATTTCAGCAAATTAAAAACTAATGGTGAATTTGGTTATGTATCCAATATCATTGTTGTAAATGCAGGAGGTACTTATGTAGCTTTATCAAAATTGTGTACACATGAAGGCAGCACTATAGCTTACCGCAGTGCTACTAACGACTTTAAATGTCCTAATCATGGTTCAGAATTTAATTTAGATGGTTCGGTAAAACTATCTCCGGCAACTAACTCCTTAACAGTCTATAAAACTGAAATTCAGAATAGTGGCAATACACTACGGGTTCATGCCTGAACAGGCTTTGTGGATATATGTGTTTCTTATAAGACGTTGATATATGTGTTTCAGGATGGTGTGTTTCCAAGGTAAGGAGGATGGCAACATCCTCCCCTTTTACGAACTAAACAATTTTAATATAAGTATGAAACGAATTTCTTTATTGCTCTTTTTTATCCTGCTTTCTGGTTTTGCTTTTGCTCAAGTCACCGAATCTGACAGTCTTTTAGCTGATTTAGATACAACTGCTGAAACATCAAAGCTATTACCAGATAAAATGCTATTGACACAAAGGATTTTCTGGGGAGAAAAAGGGCTGTTCAGAAAAGTAGGCATCGCACCCGATTTAACTGCAGAAAACAGAGCCAGAGAGTTGAGAGTAAGAAGAACCATGTTTAAAATTCATCAGGCAATGGGTCTCCTAACTGCCGCAGGGATGTTAGCCCAGGGCTTTTTAGGTGCTAAACTATATAGAGCAGGTGGCGATGATTATACGCGTATCAAAAGAGCACACGAAGCTACCGCCTTGGGTATTAATATCGCTTATGGTACAACAGCACTAATGGCTTTCACGGCTCCGCCCGCCATGCTTAATCGTAAGGGTATCAGTAATGTAAAAGTACATAAAATCCTGTCTTATGTTCACCTGACAGGTATGATAACCACCAATGTACTGGCTCGTAAGATTAGTGATGATTTTACACTGAAACCTTATCATAGAGCGGCGGCATTTACCACTTTCGGTGCCTATTTTGCTGCTATGGCTATTTTAAAATTTGAGTTTTGATATATCTGAGATTGTCAGACATGCCCTGATAAAATCCTTCGCAACGTTTAAACATATTTATCTAATTAAGAGAGATGAGAACCTTAGAGAACCTTATAGCCATTCTTATTTTATTCATTGTTTTTGCATTTTCACCCGTTGCAGATAGCAGAAAAATTGTTGCTGATAAAAAGACTTCTACTGTTACCTATGCTATGAGCCATCCGGCACACGACTGGGAAGGAGTTTGTAAAGACGTGAATGCTGTTATTGTATATGACGATGCCACCAAAGCCATCAGTCAGGTGGCGGTATCCATGAGAGTAGATGCTTTTGATAGCGGCAATGCCAACCGTGATTCGCACGCTATAGAAGCCATGGAAGGGTTGAAATATCCGAAAGTAACTTTTACCAGCAATAAGATTAAGAATGATAATAATACATTAACTGCTGACGGGAACCTTACATTTCATGGAGTTACAAAGCCTGTAACGATCACCGTAACCCGCACTGATAGCGACAGAAGAATAGCGTTGGATGGCAAGTTTGATATTTTGCTGAGTCAGTTTCAGGTTGAACGTCCATCCTTATTCGGGATAAAAACAAGAGACGAAGTGAAGCTTAGCTTCAAAGTATTTTTCCCCTTATAACATATTCGACTTTAAGCCATGAAAAGTGGAAGTGATGTGAGAGATTCACGTTACTTCCACTTTAATGTTTCTAAGATATGGCGGCAATCCGCTTTCATGTAGTCAATCACCGGACGAAGAGAGTCATTCCTGGTAGCTGTCATCAGATATAAGGCGCCCCTTAAATAATGCTTAGTAGTATCTGTTACAAAAAACTGATAATGACTGGGCACTTCTCCCTCTAATTCAAATACAACAGCCTTTTTCCCTGATTTCGTTGTTAGTATCCCATCTTTAATAGAGTACGCTTTTTTATCATGGTGGAACGCCAGTTTAGCAGCATCGCCCATCATATTCTGCAAGCGCTTAGGATCATTGTTGACAGGCTTATACGTAAACTGAATACGAGTATTTAATGCAGGATAATATAGTACTATCCAATGCGGCTCGGCATTCATAAAAGTATCTTTCTGAACAATGGCCGCTTTTGAATATTCAAAAGTATAAGGATGGTCTTCTTTCAAAGACTGATAAGCATGTGGTGGTAAATCCAGACGATTAAAACCTGTTGGCTTCGGATGATAATCCGGCTCTTTTTCACCGCAAGCGTAGATTGCGGCTGCTACTGCAAAAACTAATACGAACCTGATAAGGCTTCTTTTAGAAATCATTCTTCAACAACATTAATATAGATATACGCCTGTTTTTGCTTCGTCGCTCAGAATCACCTGAATATGCTCATTTAAAGTAGTAGATAGTGAATATCCTACATAATCGGCAGCAATAGGATACGTAGGATGATTTCTGTCAACAATCACAGCTACCTGTATTTTCTTTAAAGGAATACTCAAAAACGGACGTAAGCTATAGGCCAGCGTTCGGCCTGTGTTTAACACATCATCACATAGAACGACATTCTTGTTCCGAAAAGTATCTACCTCGCTTTCTATCTTAATTTCCGGTTGCGATTGTGCCTGTTTATCCACGCTTACTTTGGCAATAGTTACTGATAAAGCCGAGATTTGTTTTAATTCAGCTACCAATCTTTCGGCAAAATGATACCCTTCGCCATTGATGCCTGCAATGATTACTTCCGACTCATCAAAGTTTTGTTCGTAAATCTGATAGGCTATACGACGGATTTTCTGGAAAGTTTCGGTGCTGTTCAATAATTGATTGGACATAATTTTTTCAGTTAACCATGATGAGTACTCCATACCGATATTTTCATACCCGGTTGTATATAATTTTGGCATAGTTTATGTAAACGACTATGCAGCATAAATCACCAACAAAGATACTTAAAACTTATTACATCTATCTATGAAGCTACTAAAATACGTATTTTCTGCCTTAGTCTTTATACTCTTTATAAACGCATCAAAACCAGATGGAAGAGTTGCCAGCCCTAAGAAAAGAATAGACAACGAATTAACAGACCGAATCAGAATGTCATTTAAAGGCGGCAATCCTAAAATGCTTGCCAGTTGCCTTAGCCAGGAAATAGAGTTAATTATTGATTCTGAAAAAATTGATTTTCAGAAAATATCAGCCCAACAGGCCGAACAGATTTTTAAATTGTTTTTTCAACATAATCCACCTTTGTCTTTTCAATTCGTTTATCAGGGTGCGTCAAATATTGATTTGCGTTATAGCGTAGGCAATTATCGTAGCCGTAATAAAGATTTTCTGGTGTATATTTTAGTAAAAAGAGCCGAGAATAATAAGTATGTGATAGACACCATTCAGTTTAGAGAAAGTTAAATAGCAACATATATCTTTCTATTTACCTAAAAAGTATAAAATAATAGTGAGGGGTTCTGATATTATCAGAGCCTTTTTCTATTTTTGTGCTTTCATTTAAGTACAAACCAAAAAAATGATAGTTAAAACAAAGAAATTTGCATTAGATAAAAAAGATTACGTAAGTATTGCCTTTAAACGCCATATGCGCAAAGATTGGAAATGGTTGTTGATTCCGGCTGCGGTAGTTATTTTGGGACTGGTATTACATTTTACAGGTTCATACAAAAACTGGTGGATTCCGGTAGTGGCAGTTGTAGGAGGCGGTTTATATGTTTTGTTCTGGTATGCACAATTCTATGCAGCATCGCAAATGGAACAAAACAAACAAATGTTCGATAAATTCATGTACGAAATAGATAGTCGCCAGATATTAGTAAAACTGAATCAGAAAGAAGGTGGTATTATGAAGTGGGAGAGCATCCAATCGGCTGAAAAAAATGAAGATTCTTATTTATTGATTATTGGTAAAGGCCAGTTTCTTCGTTTCCCATTCAACGTTTTCAACAGCGAACACGATATGAAACTCTTTGAATCTATTCTGAAAAGAAAAGAATTACTTCCGGCATAAAGAAAAATCCCTTGCTGCACGGCGAGGGATTTTTTGTTATTTTCAGTTTTCCTACGTCTCGTGTTCACCGACTGAAACGGTCCGCCGTCGGTGGTTAAGATAACAAAGGATTTATTTTCTTATGTAAGTCGGACTTAAGTCCGGCAATGTATATAAAAACCTTTGTTATTTTAGGCGGCGACTTCAGTCGCTGTCCCACAGTATTTTAGAATCTAATCCCCTTAATCACCTTCTCAAATTCCGCTAAATGCTCATCCGAAAAATCATAGTGCGTTACAAATCTTACTAAATGTTTACCAAAAGTGACACAACCCAGATTATCCTCTTTTGCCTTTGCTACAAATTCTGTTGCAAGAATAAATTCCGGTAATCTGAAAATCACAATATTAGTATCTATCGGATAAATCTCTTCTACGAATGGCAAGCCCTCCAACATTTGACCGATTTTTCTTGCTCTGGCATGGTCTTCTTTCAAGCGTCCGACATGATTATCCAATGCATAGATACCCGCCGCAGCTAAGAAACCAGCTTGTCTCCAGCCACCACCCATTGCCTTACGGAAACGACGAGCTTTTTTAATGAAATCTTTTTTACCTATTAATAAAGACCCTACCGGACAACCCAGGC
>CBIHRH010000306.1:0-6318 GCA_966212365.1 uncultured Emticicia sp.
TTTTGCTCAGCATCATGGGAACACAAGCCAGCGCCATCACCTTTCTCTCGACTACCGGACAAGGTTTTGACGACGGTATGCGCTTTGTGCAGTTCTACTTTGGTTTGCCGTTAGCCATGATTGTGCTGTGTATTACATTCATTCCGATTTTCCATCGTTTGAAAGTATATACAGCCTACGAATACCTCGAAATGCGTTTCGATGGTAAAGTCCGCATCTTTACAGCCTTCCTGTTTCTGGTGCAACGTAGTCTTTCTACAGGCATTTCAATTTATGCTCCTGCCATTATTCTTTCGACTATCTTTGGTTGGGATATTTTCTGGACCAATGTAATTATGGGTGGTCTGGTGCTTACTTATACCGTAATAGGTGGTACAAAAGCTATTTCTTATACCCACGTGCAACAGATGTTGGTGATTACCGTAGCTATGTTTCTGGCTGGCGTAATTGTCTTACAGATGCTCCCTGCAGAAATTGGTCTGGTAAAAGCATTGAAGATAGCCGGTAAATCTGGCCATATGAATCTGGTATCTTTTGAGTTTAATCCGAAAGACCGATATAACCTTTGGTCTGGGCTTATCGGTGGTTTCTTTTTGCAATTATCTTATTTCGGTACCGACCAGTCGCAAGTGGGGCGTTATCTTACCGGAGAATCTACCAGCCAGAGCCGTTTAGGCTTGGTGATGAATGGCTTACTGAAAGTACCGATGCAGTTTTCTATTTTGCTGGTGGGCGTATTGGTCTTCGTGTTTTATCAATACAATACCTCACCGGTTTTCTTCAATAAAGTAGAAGTAGATAAACTGAGAGCCAGTGAATATGCGCCGCAATTACAGGTATTAGAGAAAGAGCACGAGGTTATTTCAAAGAAAAAGCAACAACTGCTCAGCAATATCGGTGATGCCGAAAACGAAAAATTGATGGTATATAAAGCCTCATTGAAAGAGTCGGACTCATTAAGCAAAAACGTAAAAGCACAGGTGGTTGATTTAATTAAGAAAAACAATCCAGGTGCTACTACCAACGATAGAGACTTTGTCTTCCTGCGCGTTGTTCTGGATTATCTGCCACATGGGTTAATCGGCCTTTTGATAGCCGTTATTTTTGCGGCATCAATGGGGTCTATCGCTTCGGCTTACAATTCTCTGGCGGCTACCACCGTTGTAGATGTGTATCGAAAGTATGCCAAGACACCGCCAACCGAAAAGGCAGAATTGAATGCCTCAAAAGTTTCGACGGTTTTATGGGGTATTTTTTGTATATTTGTTGCACAATATGCCAGCGAATTGGGCAATATGATTGAGGTTGTCAACGTATTAGGCTCATTATTCTATGGCATTATTTTAGGTGTATTTCTGGTAGCATTTTATTTCAAAAACATTGGCGGCACTGCTACTTTCTGGGCAGCAGTTATCAGCCAGGCAATTATCTTAGGAATCGGGATTCCGCAGGTAATATTGAAAAAAGAATGGATTGCCTATCTTTGGTTTAACCCCATTGGCTGCGCGTTAGTCATTGGTATAGCGTGGATGATTCAAAACTTATGGAAAAAAAGCGAATTCTCATCGTCGAAGACGACCAACGCCTAGCTGAAAACATCAGCAAAGGTCTGGCCGAGAAAGATTTTGACACCTCTGTGGCATTTGATGGACAGATAGGATTACGTCTGGCTTCAAGTGGTAAATATGACCTTATCATTCTGGATGTTAATTTGCCAGTCATGAATGGCTATGAGGTATGCGCCAAAATCCGTGAGAAAGATAATCAGATACCAATTATCATGCTGACAGCCTTAGGTGAAACAGATGATAAGATTTTAGGCTTTGAAAAGGGTGCAGACGACTACATCGTAAAACCTTTTGAATACCGTGAGTTACTGGCGCGTGTGAATGTATTCCTGAAAAGAGCCTACGCCGAAAACGAGCCGAATGCTTCCAGTTTCTTAAGAATTGCCGATTTAGAAATAAACCTTGAAAGCAAGATAGCTACACGTCAGGGTACTAAAATAGAGCTGACACCCAAAGAATTTTCTCTGTTAGAATACCTGATCAGAAACAAAGGAAAGGTAGTTTCAAAAGCCGAAATCGCCGAAAGGATATGGGAAGGCAACAATGCCGAAAACAGCCTGAATGTGATTGAGGTATATATCAATTTCCTGCGTAAGAAAATAGACAAAGACTTTGAACCAAAACTCATTCATACCAAAACGGGTATGGGTTATGTTTTGAAGGATGATTAAGCACCCCTAACCGCGTGGCGGACCGCCCCTAAAGGGGGACCTTATTTCTAAGCCGTCGGCGTAGTAAAATGGTAGCCAACGCCTTTAATAGTCATCAATTCGAGGGTCTCATCATCTTTCAGATAATCACGTAGTTTGGTGATGTATACATCCAGATTACGTGAATTAAAGAAAGAATCATCTCCCCAGATTTTCATTAATATCTCTTTGCGATTGACAGTAAAGTTTCTGTTTTCTGTAAAAATCTTTAATAATTCGGTTTCCCGGTGCGAGAGTTTCCGGCAATTATCATTCAATCTTAGTTCATATTTCTGAGGTAGAAATTCGTATTTTCCTAATTGAATACTACCCGTTGGAGTCATGCCTTTGCTATTAGATAGTAGTAATAAATTATTGATTCTCACAATCAACTCTTCCATACTAAAAGGCTTACGGATATAATCATTCCCACCAGATTGAAAACCTTTCAGCACATCGTCAGTCTGGGTTTTAGCTGTCAGAAAGATAATGGGCAGGTTGGGTCTCAATTGTCTGATTTCATTGCCTAGCGTATAGCCATCTTTATTAGGTAACATCACATCCAGTACACAGATATCCGGTTTGAATTGCTCATAGGCTTTCAATACCAGATTACCATCTGCCACCATTCGCACCTCAAAACTTCTGCTTTCAAGGCTTTCCTTCACTATTTTACCCAAAAAAGGCTCGTCTTCTACGTATAATATTTTTGTCATTGATTTCTTAAATCTTCAAAATTTTGCTGCACTTAACCCCACTCCCTAAATCCCTCTCCGCGCGACGGTCGCCCCAACAGTGGGGAGAGGGACTTTAACCCCCTTCCCCACTGTTGGGGAAGGGCTGGGGATGGGGTTAATTAGGCCATCAGCGGCAATCGCATAATAAACGTACTGCCCTGCCCTACCTTGCTATTTACTTCAATAGTGCCTTTGTGGCATTCTATTACATTTTTCACATAGCTAAGCCCGAGTCCATAGCCTTTGATATTATGCACATTACCGGTTGGTACTCTGAAAAACTTATCAAATATTTTTGGCAGAAATTCTTCTTCAATTCCCATGCCGTTGTCTTCAATGCTCAATTGCAGATTCTCCTCATTCTCCTGCAATACCACATTGATATTAGGCTCTTTACTGTATTTCAGCGCATTTTCCAATAGATTATATACCACATTCGTTAAATGAATGGAATCGCCGATTATGGTGAAAGTCTTACCAAATAAATCGAAGCTGACATTGGCCTGGCATTTCTCAAATTGTAGCTTCATGGTAGCCAATACACTTTCAACCAGACTTCTGAAATTCACATGATCACTATTCAATACCAGTTCTTTCTGCTCAAAAACACTCATTTTCAAAACCTTATCAACTAATATTGAGAGTCGGTTTAATTCATTTTTTGAAATTTCAAGGTATTCTTTCGTTTGTGCAGGATTCTGTAAAACATTGAAGCTATTTAATGCCTCAATGGCCACACTTACGGTGGAGATAGGTGTTTTCAATTCGTGGGTAATATTACTTACAAAATCATTTTTTAGTGCCGTTAATCTTCTTTGTTGTTGTAGGTTCCTGTAAATCAGCCAGAACGAGAGCGTGGTAATCGTTATCAGGAAGAGCGAAAAAAGAATCTGAGGAACAATTTTTCTGATAAGAAACCAGTCAGGTTCCTGAAATTTGGCCTGATAGATTAACCCATCCGATTGCAGACGTACCTTTAACTTGGGAGAAGCATCAGAAGTATCTCTCTGACGTCCTTTGGTTACTGCCACTTCGAAAGGTAGAGTAATTTGTTGTTTCAATAATCTGGCCGCATATTTCTGCTTGAGTTCTTTCGGTTTTAGTGTGTCAGCTACCAGATTAATGACAATATTCTGCAGAGTATCCTTTCTCTTTCTTCCATGTTTGATATACAGATGATTAAATTCTTCTCTACCTTCCATTGCAACCGGGCCCGTGCGCATATCCGAAACCAGCATAATTTGTCTGGGGCGCCTGGGCTGACCATCTATATATGCACTGCTATCGGGTTTTAGCTGTATCCTTACATGGCTTCGATTAGAATCTACTCTTATCGATTGTATCATTTTCGCCAGCATATCTTTTCCCATCGAATCAACAAAGTCAAATTTGCCTGAATAGAATGTCATGGTTCTCCCTTTGAGGCTATCATTCGTAACAGGTACATCCGGAACGCTTTTGGTGATAAATATGCCTCTCATAGCAGACACATTATTATATGTATCTCTTTTCTTTTCTGGCTTTGTTTTTTTGATGGCGGTGAATTCATTGCCATTGCGCCCTCTGCTTGTCATTTTAAAAGAAGAATCAACCCTGCGTTTAATGAGAGAATCCTGCATGGTGGATACAGTTTTCTCAAAGCTGTTGAAAATATCTTTCTGCAGATTCTTTTTCTGCTCCATGTAGTTTTGTCGGAGCCAGAAGGCATTAAATAGCGTCAGCACCAATAGGCTGATGCATATTAGCAGAAAATGTGTTTTATTTTTTATTCCTGTCGTCAATATTTTTAACTAAAAAAATCTCTTCATTTCTAAACTAAATTCACCTGAGAAGCCTCCTTGATTGCTCAATTGGAGGGAACGAAATCTTCTTTTAATAATGCTGTACCTGGGTTTTTCTTTGAATAAACAATATCTACACTATCCCAGATTTTATATTTTTTATAAAATTCAGTAGTAATACCGGTTTTCAATATATATCTTTTGCCATTAACAAAATATTCAATATCTATACCTTTCCCTTTATAGGTTCTTCTAGAAACTATTATTCCACTTGAATAAACCGGATTAGATTGAATTTCTGTTCTTGTTTTTTCCAGGTCATAATCCATATACCACCAAAAACCCCTTATTATTAGCAGGCCAACAGCCAGTGCAAAAATAACAGATAGTAGTTTTTTCCAGACATTAGTTTTTGAAGAAAAATGGGTTGACATAATCGGTAATTTTACTTACACTTTTGCTACTGCACTCATAGTCTCTTTTAAGGCTTTAGATTTTCAACAATCAGCCGATTTACTTCAAATTTAAAGGACATTTTTGGTTTCACGACTATTTTTTAACCTTAATTAACATTATTTCCATAATGATTAACCTCCTGACTAAAGCCAGAACTCTACTTTTGCTGAAAACATTTCAAACCAGCATCCGATGAAAAAGTTATTTTTATTTATCGCTTTAATTATCAGCCAGTTAGCGATGGCGCAAATCCAGGAAGGCATCATTGATTATGAGTTTAAAGTAAATATGCACAAAGGATTGGGCAAAGATCAGGAACATATGAAAAGCATGATTCCTGAGTTCAGAACCAGTAAAAACCGACTATATTTTTCTCCTACCGAATCTTTCTACACCAATATTGAAGAAGACCCTGAGGATGTAAATACGACTGTGGGCGGAGGAAATGTGCAGATGCGTTTTACTCGTCCACAGATGGATTTATACCGCAATTTCGAAGCCTCTAAATTTATTACCGTTACTGATTTCGCAGGTAAGAAATTCCGTATCGAAGATTCCCTGAAAACCAATCCGTGGAAATTTGTTGACGAAACCAAAAAGATAGCAGGTTACGATTGCAAAAAGGCCACTTTTTATAACGAAGAAGCCAAGCAGGAAGTAGTAGCCTGGTATACTGAAGCATTGGTTAGTCCGGCAGGCCCTCAGAGCTTCTGGGGATTACCCGGTTTAATTCTTCAAGCCGACCTCAATGATGGCACTACTGTTATCACGGCCGCTAAGATTGAATTGAAAAAGCTCACCAACGAAATAAAAGCCCCGACAGGCGGAAAGAAAGTAAGTAACAAAGAATTCAAGAAGATTCGTGACGACTATATGAAAGAGATGGGCATACAAGGCGGTGGTGCCGGCCCGAGAATTATGATTAGAAATGGTGGGGAATGATAAGTTTATTATATAACTAGGATTTAATTCTTTGTAGCCTATTTTTTAAGAGTTCGTCTCAAAATTTTTCAAGCAAAGACCCCATCCCAACCCTTCCGCTTCGGCGGTCCGCCCCAACAATGGGGAAGGGCTTAAAGTCCCTCCG
>CBIHRH010000307.1:0-6315 GCA_966212365.1 uncultured Emticicia sp.
TAGGCCAGATAAAGCCCTTCACACCATTTCCCTACATAGTGTTGGTAAAAGTATTTTTCCGGATCGGTTTTTGTGACTTCCCATGTTTCAATAGCATATTTTCTGGCAGTTTTGTAGTCTTTATGTCTGGAATAATATTGCATCAAACTCAAATCCATATTGGCAATCTGCACCGGATTTCCATGTTTTTTCATTAAGGCCAACCCATCAAGCAGATAGCTTAAATACTTCTCCTCGGTTTGTTGGTCTGTGATAGGTTTATTATAAAAGTAGTTAGTAATAATCACCGATAGGTTAGAAAAAGCAATCATATACATTTTTTCATTGCCGAATTGCCTGAACAACTTGATGGCCAACTCCATTTCTTTGAAAGCGAGGGTGGTATAGCCATTCAAATGATAATTTCTGCTATTAGCCAGATGGTTATAAGCCATACTCTGCCGCCATTTGGATACTTTACCGAATCTGCCAAGCGAATCAGTCCATACCTGTCGAAGTTCCGGTTCAGCCAATGAAATGGTACTGCAGATAGTGTAGATAGACACTGTCAGGAAGGAGTCTCTTTCTACTGAAACCGGCTTTGCTGTGAGTTGTTGCACGACATTTTTCAGACTGTCAATTTTAGGCGTTTGCCCTATCGCTTTTAACGGAAACACCAAAAGCAGTATGAGGATAAAATTTCTCATTTTATACAGAATATTGACCTAATGTAGGAGCATTTTATTGATTTTGCCAAATTTCTGATGAAAATACAGATTTACACGTATCGTTTCTAAGGGTTTTTACTTAGATAAAATACAGGATTTCATCGATTTACTTGTGTTGTTTTTCTTGGGAGTTTTGTGGGATTAAAAATATTGTCCATGAAAAATACAAGCATTTTTTTCATACTTCTACTCATTTGCCAAGGCACTTTCGGACAGACTTTAAAATGGGTAAATCAATTGGGTTCTCCGAACAGAGTAAATGATGGTAATGCCATTGCAACAGATGCCTCAGGAAATATCTACGTAACAGGGAGGTTTCAGGGAGCAACCGACTTTGGCGGAACAACTCTGACAGCGATCGGAATAGATATTTTCGTAGCAAAATATAATAGTGCTGGAGCATTGCAATGGGTAAGGCAGGCAGGCGGTTCAGGCGCTTTTAATTATGGATACGGTATAGCAGTTGATAATGGGGGAAATGTGTATGTGACCGGATACATTGCTGCAGCTACAGATTTTAGCGGGACAATCGTAACACCTGTTGGTAATAATGATGTATTTGTGGCAAAATATAATAGCAGTGGTACTTTTCAATGGGTAAAAAATGCAGGGGCGGCAGGTAAATATAGTATCGGGCATGGGATTGCGGTTGATGCCGTAGGCAATGCCGTGATAGCAGGAGAGTTTCAGGGGACAACAAATTTTGGAGGAATAACCCTGACAGCCATCGGGAATAAGGATATTTTTGTTGCAAGCTTTAACAATGCAGGAACTCTATTGTGGGTAAAACAAGGAGGGACGCCTTCGCGTTCTAATCTCGCTAGCGGGATTACCGCAGACGGATTGGGAAATATATTTGTAACCGGAGAAATAATAGGTAATGCAAATCTGGCAGGAACAAACGTAACATCTACAGGTGACCCCGATATGTTTATAGCCAATTTTAATACCGTTGGTAACTTACAATGGGTCAGGCATGCAGGTTATCCATCAGTACAGAACAACGGATTCATTACCAGTTATCCGGCCAGAGGTATAGCTATTGCGGCCGATGGTCTGGGGAGCGCTTTTGTGACAGGTTTATTTATTGGTAGTCCTGACTTTGGTGGTACCACCCTGACAAGTGGTGCAGGCCAGGATATTTTTACTGCTAAATACAGTGGCACAGGAAATTTAATCTGGGTAAAGCAGATAGGTATGCTTGATAAAGGAAACTTTACTTATGCTATTGCCGCCGACGCAGCAGGAAATTGTTATGTTGCGGGGGCTTTCAAAGCTTCAGCAGATTTTGGTGGAACTACCTATACTGCCATTGGTAAACAGGATGCTTACGTTTGCAAATATGATAATATCGGCACTGTAAAATGGGTGAAACAGGCTGGTTCTGTCAATAAATTTAATAGCGGACAGGGCGTTTCGGTAGATAATCAAGGCAACGTTTGCACGATTGGCTATTTCTCAGGGAATACAGATTTTGGCGGAACGACCCTAAATATGATTGGTAATCAGGATGTATTTATCTGGAACTTACAACAAAATACCTGCCCAAATACGATCACACCTTCTGGTACAATCACCAGTAATCAGAAGGCAGCAACAAGTGTTAGTACGAGTAGTACAAATACAATCCCAAATGCCTCAAATGTAATATATCAGGGTGGCAATTATGTGCAGCTCAATGCTGGTTTTTCAGCCGTAAATGGCTCTGTTTTTACCGCAAGAATATTAGGAAATTGCCAGTGATTTTGGGCAACCTAGTATCACTACGTGCAACATCATATCTCCATCAATCGCTTCAGATTATCGCCATAGGTAGACCCGGTTTCAATCTTGGTAACTTTGCTATCACGCATCACCACCAGATATTTGCCATTAAAATACTTCTGTAATTCTTTAATCAGATGAGAATTAACAATAGACGCGCGACTTACCCGTACGAAATTTTCCGGCAGTTTTTCTTCCAGACTGGTAATGGTATAGTTAGTTAGATATTGCTTCCCATCTGTGGTATTCAGAAATACATATTTATCTTCTGCCTCAAAATAGCTGATGTCGGTTAAAGGAATAAATAAGATTCTTTCACCTGATTTCACTGAAATAGAATGAGCGGTTGTCTGTTTCTGAGCAGGCGAACGTTGTGTTTCCTCTTTGGCCTTAAATTGTTCAAGCAATTGAATCAGATTAGCGTTTAAGGAATTATCCTCTTTTTTCTCTTCTAATTTCTTTAGCTTTTCAATTGTCTTCTCCAATCTTTCCGATTCGATGGGTTTCAATAAATAATCAATTGAGTTTTCTTCAAAAGCTCTGATGGCATATTGGTCGTAGGCAGTTGAGAATATTACCTTTGGCATATAAGATAGATTCGATAACATCTCGAAACCTGTCATAAGCGGCATTTCAATATCTAAAAAAATCAGGTCGGGCTTTTGTGCTTCAATTTTTTCTAATCCCTCTTGCCCATTATGCGCTTCGTCGATGATGCTGATAACAGAACTGTAGTGTGACAACAGCCTTTTTAAGCGGCTGATAGCCAGAGGCTCATCATCAATCAATATAGTCTTAAACATGGTCTTCAATTTTAATGGTTATATACTCATTTTATCCAAAGTCTCTACGGGCACTTTGATAATAATGGATTTGTAATCGTTGTTCTCAATTTGCAGGTTGGCATCATTGCCATAAATCAGTTGCAATTTATCACTAATACTTCTTAGCCCATATCCACCGCTCAAATCTTCTTTAAAAGCCGGGCCGTTATCATGTATCTGAAAGGCTATCAGGTCGTTTTCTTTGGTAATTCTTACATCAATAATGCCATGCTCGGTAATTTTAGAAATGCCGTGTTTGATAGCATTTTCAACAATCGGCTGTAACAAGAATCTGGGGATTTTAATGTTTTCCAATCCAGGCTCTAAATGGATAGAATATTTTAATCTATCACCAAATCTCATTTGTTCGATTGACAGGTACGATTTTACGATGTCCAGTTCTTCGGCAATGCTATGAAAACTCTGGTCAGAGCGCCCCGTTGTGGCTCTGAATAATTTGGATAGCTGGATGGTCATTTCTTCGGCTTTATCAGGGTTATCATGAATCAAGCCTGTAATACTATTTAATGAATTATATAAAAAATGTGGATTAATCCGGGCCTCTAATGCGTTGAGTTGTGCTTTGGTTTTTAATTTTTCAAGATTCAGGAGTTGATATTCCTGCTCCGAAATTTTCCGGTCGAGGTCTTTAGAGCGCTGCCAGTTATAAAAAATCACACAAACGGCAATCATCGGAATCAATAAGTAGAGCGTGCTATGGTTAGCGATGCCGGTTTCAGTGTATTTTACTGACATGATTCTCCAATAGTGCGCCCAGTATTTCCCTCCGTCATTTTCAATCAGATACATGGCTTTCTGAAAAAGCCGTATCAGCATTAACACGCAATAAGTGAATACGATCAGGATAGTGTATTTCGACCAGTTCTTGGTGAGAAAGCGCTCGATGAACAGGATAAAAATCATCAGACTGATAAAACAGGCAAAACCCGTGGTAAGATTGGCTAAAAAGACAGCCTTATTTTGCTCAGCTTCTAAAGAGGTAGGGTTTAAGAGCTCTAAAGAAAAATATAATAAACTATTCAGTCCATAGATAAGGAAAAGCGCAAACAATAAGGTATAAAGTACAAATTGTGGATTAAGCCGATTGACAGCATTTCTAAAGCTTGTTCTGAGACTGCGGTTTCGTTCTTTGTAATAAGGTCTTACAGTTTCTACAACTGGCGTGACCTTTTCATTATTGGAAGCCTTGGCGCTAACATCCGGTGCTTTTTCTACATTTAATCGCTCTACCCAGTCAAATGGTTTTTTTTTTAGTTCGTCTTCTACGTCCGGATACAATTCGGCTTTGGGGGCGTAGATTCTGACATTACCCCCAAAAGCTTTTAGTTTCACACTTGCTCCACCACCATTCACACTACCTGAAAGAAATCCATGTCTGTTGATACCCTGAAAATTGGGTAGGTGAGGCGCTCTTACATTAGCTCCATCAGCTTCTATTTGCAATCCCTGATGCAATGGTAGTTGTGCTTTAAGATTGCCTCCACTTGTTTCAAGCCATAAATATTCGTTAATCGCAACGGCCTGAACGTTGATATTGCCTCCCTTTGTAGAAGCTCCTATATTGCCTCTCATATTTTCCATGCGAATATTTCCACCGAATGTAAACGTCTTGAATTCACCTGAAATATTAAAGGCTTTGATATTACCTCCACTGGTCTTGGTATAGAGTTTACCACTGAAATTCTCTAACCGGATATTACCGCCACTGGTGTTACCATTGATTTCTCCTTTCGAATTCTGGATAAGGATATTGCCTCCGGAGGTAGAAATATCAGCTTTTATGTCACAATTCCCGATTTTCACGTTCCCGGCTGATGCCTTTCCCTGTATCTCTCCAACCGAGTTAGCAATCCTTACATCTCCTACAGTTGTGCGTAGGTTTTGTTTACCCACAAGATTATTTAAAGAAATATCTCCTACAGTACTTGTTATTAAGGCATTGATATTTTTAGGAATAAAAATGCGGAAAGATACCTGAAAAAAACTCAGCCAATCCCATTTCCAGAAACCATTATTGTGAGCTGCAATTCTTAGGTGGTCACCCTGTTGAGTTATGTTCACTAATTCATATCCTACATCGGCAGAGGTAATACTCTCTTTCCTGAAAAAATTGATAAACAGGCGTTTAGAGGCATATATCTCAATTCTTATCTCGTTTTCTTCATTGCCCAGAAGCTCTATATCTCCGGTAATAGTTTCTATTTGCAGGTTTCTGACACCTTCAGCAGAGACGGTCTTTATTTCTGATGGTAAATAATTCATTACTTCATTAATTTATTTCTTTCTACAATCCACATCACAAATAATGTCTCAAAAACCAGGGTAAACGGAATAATAGAAATGTTTTTAAAAAATAATAGTACTGGCCATTTAGAGGCTGTCTGGCCAACTAATGAGATAGATTTCAGCCACTCTAAAAATGTAGTATGTTCCAACAAAGTAAACAAGACTACATTAATAACAAATGCTATAATTATAAAGATGATAAAGTTGACTAAAAGCGCTAAGAAGTTATTGAGGAAATTATACTTAACATTTTCCCATATCTCGTGCCATTCGTTTCGTGTCAGTCGAAATATACCAGCGAAATTTCTGGCACCTGCCTGCATATAG
The DNA here is from genome assembly GCA_966212365.1 of uncultured Emticicia sp. Taxonomy (GTDB): domain Bacteria; phylum Bacteroidota; class Bacteroidia; order Cytophagales; family Spirosomataceae; genus Emticicia. Next base: position 5,930 of record CBIHRH010000307.1, read on the forward strand.
CCTCGACCGATAATAACCAAAACAATTAAGATTCGGGCTACATTGACTATCACTTCTAAAATACCATTGGCGGTAGAAGATATTTCACCATACCCACCCTCTTGCCAGAATCTGCCTTCGCCAGCGATCAATCCTAAAATAAATATCAGAAGAAAGTTTCTTTTGAGTTGCGTATCTGTTTTCTGAATGAGTTCGGAGTAACCCAACAAAGCATAAGATTCTTGCATGACGACGTAGGTTTATCTTAATTGGCTTGCGACAATAAATAATTGGCGGCTCTTTCTCCCCAGTTAGGTGCAATGGTTGACGCTGGTTTGAATTTAGAAAACTTGTTTAATGCATCTTCAAACAAAGGAGCTGATTTCTTTTTGCCACCACCATAGGCT
>CBIHRH010000308.1:0-6305 GCA_966212365.1 uncultured Emticicia sp.
CTTGAATATTACCTCATAGAAAAGTTTTATTGCCTTCCCCGCTTGCTTAGCAGCGTCCGTAGATCCACCCTTTTTCTCACTTAATTCTAAGAGGTAATTTGAAACCAGTTCATCTGTAATTTTACTCTGAGGCAAATCACGAAAGTGGTTATAAAAAACAAAAATGGCATTACGGTAAGCAGCAATAGTCTGGGAGTTATATTTCCCTTTTTTTAATATCTCTGTAAATCGCTCAATAAGATGGGTCACACTTGCGCATTATTTAATTAAAAATAGGATTTAACGAACGTTTGGTAATTTGGACTGAAATTAAAAAATAAAGTCACAAATTTTATATTAAAAAACGTATTTACGTTCCGTTCAGGAACAAAATTTATTAAGCGTAAACAAAATCTTATAAAAATTGCAGTTCAGAGCGAATCAAAAAAGAAAAAGTACTATTTTCAAAACTTCAAATACTTGTCATCCAAATACCTAAACCTCTATATGCTTTTAACGTTTATTACTCTATATTTATTAGGTACTGTGCTCATAGGATGGTTTGCATCCAGATTTGTAAAAACAGCCGATGATTTTGCTATTGCCGGAAGAAAAATGCCTACCTATGTAGTGGCATCAGGGCTTTTTGCTACCTGGTTTGGTTCCGAAACAGTAATGGGAGCATCATCTGAATTTATAGAAAACGGTTTAATTGGTGTTATTGAAGACCCATTTGGTGCTTCCTTGTGCTTATTATTGATTGGGCTTTTCTTCGCCCGTCCGCTATACAAATTAAATATACTAACTTTTAGCGATTACTTCAGTATCAGATATAATAAAAATATAGAATGGATTTCGGCTCTCTTTCTTATACCCTCTTATTTTAGCTGGATTGCGGCGCAGTTAGTTGCGTTAGCCATTGTTCTGCAAGCAGTTGCAGGCATCCCGTTTGTATACGGTATTCTAATCTGTGCATCTGTTGTTGTTTTTTATACCTACGTAGGGGGGATGTGGTCAGTTGCTGTTACAGATACAGTTCAGACCGCTATCATTATTATAGGGATGCTCATTCTGATGGTGGAATTAGTAAGTGAGATTGGAGGTTGGGGACAGATGATAGCCAAAACTCCACCAGATTTCTTCAGATTCGTTCCCAAAGAACATTCTATAACAAGTTGGGTAACCTATTTTGGTGCATGGATTACCATTGGCTGGGGTTCAATTCCTCAACAGGACGTGTTTCAAAGAGTACTATCAGCAAAATCTGAAAGAGTAGCGGTGAGAGGCGCTTATTGGTCGGCTTTCATGTATTTATCTATCGCTTGTATGCCACTGGTCATTGCACTTTGCGGAGCTTTATTATATCCTGACATAAAAGAAGGCGATACCCAAATGACGATTCCGTTTTTAGTACTTCATCATTCAGGTTTAGGCATGCAGATTCTGTTTTTTGGTGCGCTCTTATCAGCTATTTTGAGTACTTGCAGTGGAGCAATCTTAGCACCTGCTACAGTAGTTGGAGAAAACCTTTTAAGACCTCTTTATGGTGAAAAGATTTCAGATAAAAGATTATTGCAAATTATGCGTTTATCTGTGATTGGTATTACAATTATTAGCGTTGGGCTATCTCTCTATAAATCAGAGATTTATGAACTAGTAGGTGAGTCTTCGTCTTTAAGCTTAGTGGCTTTATTTACCCCTTTGGTAGCAGGTTTATATTGGAAAAGAGCAACTGCTTTGGGGGCGATTTGCGCAATGGTAGGTGGAACAAGCGTGTGGTTGTATCTTGAATTTTACCCAACTGAAATTCCGGGTATGATTTGGGGGTTATTGGCAAGTATAACTGGTATGATAGTAGGTTCATTAATCAAAAAAGATGATAAAATACATATCGGTTGATGATTTTATAGACCATCAGCTATCTCATTTACAAAGTCTGATGCAGGGGCTGAGAATGCTGATTCTGAATGCCCATCCTAAGATAAGAGAACATCTGGAAATCAATACTCCTATGTTTAAGGTAAAGCAGGATGTTTGCTACTTTGGTAAAGTACATCCTACCAAAGGGCTTGAAGTTTGTTTTTTGAGAGGTTTTCAACTTTCTAATGAGCAAGGCTTATTAGAATCTAAAGGGAGGAAATTCATACACGGAATTACTCTTATTGATATAAATGACCTGAAAAATAAAGAAACGGCCTTCCTGGAAGTATTAAATGAAGCCCTGATTTTAGATGAAATCAATGAAAAATCCGTTTTTACAGAAATGCTTCAAGCTAGTCGAAAAAGAAATCATCCTAGACTCTGAGATGCTATCCAGCCACCTGTCCAGGCTGCCTGGAAATTGAAGCCACCTGTTATTGCATCAATATTCAAAACCTCTCCGGCCATATAGACATTAGGATGTTTTTTCAGGCAGAACCTGTCAAAGTCTATTTCTGATAAATCAACCCCTCCGGCTGTAACAAACTCTTCCTTAAAAGTGCTTTTTCCATTTACTTTAAACTGACAGGCTGTAAGCTGCTCAACCAATTTGGCAATATGTTTTTTCCCTGTTTCGGCCCATTTCTGGTAATCCCCTATTCCGGCGGCAATGCATAAACTTTTCCAAAGTCTTATTGAAATACCAAATTCGGGGTTGGCTAATACATTCTTTTTGGGCTGATTTGTGATTTGTTGATGTAAATGTTGTCTCACTTTTTCTGCTTCTGTTTTAGCTAACCAATTAACAACCAGATCAAACTCATAATTAACCTCATTCAATTCTCTGGCTGCCCATGCTGATAATTTCAAAATAGCAGGGCCTGATAAGCCCCAATGAGTTATTAGAATAGCTCCATTCGAAGAAAAAGTACTAAGTGCTTTGTTTTTTGCGCCACCAAGTTTACAAACCACATCTTCAACACTAATTCCCATCAAATCCTGTATGCGTTCATCTTTTATATTGAAAGTAAATAAAGACGGAACAGCAGGAATTATATTGATACCAAGATTTTGCAGAAGTTTCCAGATAGCGGTATCGCTGCCAGTCGCGATCATTAGCTTTTTGGTTTGAAACTGCCTGTCACCATTTGCATTTATCTGCCAGCCCTCTTTCCTATATTCGATACTTTCAACCCGGGTATTAGTGATAATTTCAATATGATTTTTTCGACAGGCCTCTAAAAAGCAGTCTATAATACTTTGAGAAGAATTACTAACCGGAAACATTCGTCCATCAGCTTCTTTTTTAATTTTAACGCCCCTACTCTCAAACCATTCAATTGTATGGGTAGGATTAAATTTTTGAAATGGTTGTAATAGCTCCTGATTGCCCCGTGGATAAAAATTAATTAGTGTAGCCGGGTCAAAACAAGCGTGAGTAACATTACATCGGCCACCGCCTGAAACCTTTACCTTTTGTAAGACCTCTCTTCCTCTATCTAAAATTGCTATTCTCAAATTTTTGTATTTTTCGGCTGCATTGATAGCCGTAAAAAAACCAGCTGCTCCACCACCAATGATAATGAGGTCGTACATAAAAAGTATTAATATATGATAATGTGCTCAAAAAAAACACCTTAGACAATACGCCAGGTTATTATCTAAGGTGAAACTGCTTTTACAAAGCAAGTGCATCAACAGCAGAATTCAAAATACTGAGAGCATATTTTAAGACATTCATGATTTGGGATTAACGAATACCCTTATCTAAGCATCTTATGGCTTTACATATTTTTCTTCAAAATATTGTCTTTTTTCGCGAAGCAACTTTAATAATGGAGCAATTTCTTTCACATCGTCGCCAAACTCAAAAGTTACTTTATGTCTCGAATCGTTTTTGGTAATCTCCACCCATTCAGCACCACCATCTGCACAATCCGGACAACCAATTGTTTCGGCTAATTTTTTAAAAGTATCAAAATCTATACTTTTTGATACTGCAGTAACATAATCAGTGGTTAGTTTCTCTGTATAAGTTTTAGGATCACCACCCTCAGTTCCTCTTCCACCATTCAGATAAACAGTAAATGCTGCTTCGTCATTTACTAGAGTCATTTCTTTTCTACAAGGTCCAAGGCACATTCCGAAACTTGTGCCGTATTTTATAACAGTACCATCTAAAGTTTTTAAATTTTGTTGCTCACCAGGTATCTGAGAATCCTGTTCACAAGCCATAAAAGAAAATGTGGAAAGAATGATTGCTACAAACAATTGAATTTTCATTTTAATAATAGATTTTTGTGTTTGAATATTCATTTTATAATTAGGATTCCGTTCAGATAAAAAAGGTTGGAAACATGACCACGAAACAAATACAAATTATAGTCCAGGCTGTAGGTACGATAGAAAAATACGTTACTAACACCATAACTTTATTAGAAGAAGGAGCGACTGTGCCATTTATTGCCCGCTATAGAAAAGAAATGACTGGCAGCATGGACGAGGTGCAGATTGCCTCAGTAAAAGATCAATATAGTAAGTTTTTAGAGGCCGATAAACGTAGAGAAACTATTATCAAATCCATAGAAGAACAAGGCAAAATGACAACAGAGTTGTTGAGTAAGCTACAAAATGCCTTGTATTTAAGTGAATTAGAAGACTTATATCTACCATATAAACAAAAGCGTAAAACACGGGCAACGATTGCTATTGAAAAAGGGCTGGAACCACTTGCTAAAATTATTTTTGCACAAAAGGATAGAAATATTGAGGTAATTGCAGAGAAATATCTCAATGATAAAGTGGAAAGTGTAGAAGATGCTCTACAAGGGGCAAGAGATATTATGGCTGAATGGATTAATGAGGATATTCAGGCAAGGAATGCCGTAAGAAAGATTTTTGAAAGAGAATCAATTGTAACGGCTAAAGTGAAAAAGGGTAAAAAAGAAGAAGGCGCTAAATATCAGGATTATTTTGAATTCTCAGAGCCTTTATCAAGAATACCATCCCATCGTTTACTGGCCATCCGACGTGGCGAGGAAGAAGGCATTCTTTCAGTAGATATATCAATTGAGGCTGAGAGAGGAACCGATGCCCTCGACCGCATTTACCTGAAAGGCTTACCAGAAGCAAAAGACCAGGTTGCCGATGCTATTACCGACTCTTATAATCGTTTGTTGAAGCCAAGTATTGAGACTGAATTCTCAAATCTATCGAAACAAAAGGCCGACACAGAAGCTATTAAAATTTTTGCCGCTAATCTCAGACAATTATTGTTAGCATCGCCATTAGGGCAAAAAAGAGTATTGGCTATCGATCCTGGTTTCAGAACCGGTTGCAAAACCGTATGCCTGAATGAACAGGGAGATTTATTATATGACACGGTAATTTACCCAATGGATAAAAAGATGGAAGCTGAAGGTATAATCAAAAAACTTATTTATGATTACAAAATACAAGCCATTGCCATCGGAAATGGTACTGCAAGCAGAGAAACAGAAAGTTTTGTAAAATCTTTGAAACTAGATAAAATACAAGTACACGTAGTTTCAGAACAAGGTGCATCCATTTATTCTGCTTCTGAAATTGCAAGAGAAGAGTTCCCGAAAAAAGATGTAACCGTTCGCGGAGCCATTTCTATTGGGCGTAGATTAATGGATCCTTTGGCTGAATTGGTAAAAATTGATCCGAAGTCTATAGGTGTCGGTCAATACCAACACGATGTAGAGCAAAAGATGCTGAAAGAAAGCCTTGATTCGGTGGTAGAAAGCTGTGTGAACTTAGTCGGTGTTGAGTTAAATACGGCAAGTAAGAATTTACTCAGTTACGTTTCCGGCTTAGGGCCATCATTAGCGCAGAATATTGTCGATTATAGAGCCAAAAACGGAGCATTCGGTTCAAGAGATGAATTAAAAAAAGTTCCTCGTTTAGGGGCAAAAGCCTTTGAACAAAGTGCCGGGTTCTTACGGATTAATGGCGCTAAGAATCCTTTAGATAATTCAGCAGTGCATCCTGAAACCTATGGAATTGTTGAAAAAATGGCTAAGGACTTAGGTCTGAAAGTTTCTGATTTAATCAATAATGCCCAATTAAAATCTAAAATCAATCTAAATAATTATGTAACGGCTACTGTTGGCCTTCCTACCTTGAATGATATTCTCTCTGAACTACAAAAACCTGGTCGCGACCCTCGTGAAGCCTTAGAAGAGTTTGAATTTGCAGCTGATGTGCATAAAATAGAAGACTTGAAAGAAGGTATGATATTACCGGGCATTGTTACCAATATTACTGCTTTTGGATGTTTTGTTGATGTGGGCGTGCATCAGGATGGTTTGGTACATGTATCTCAAATGGCCAATCGTTTCATTAAAGATCCGAATGAAGTAGTGAAAGTGCATCAGAAAGTT
>CBIHRH010000309.1:0-6289 GCA_966212365.1 uncultured Emticicia sp.
GAGCGCGGAGCACTCGGCTCCCGGTATTTTTTTATTTATTTTGCATAAAATAATGTGTCCTTGTCCATGAATCTCGATCCGGAAATTAAGCCCTCTGAAAGATTATTTAAAAAATTCCCTTTTACTCCCACACCCGGACAAGCCAGATTGTTTGAACTAATGAACGATTTCATTCTGGACGAAGAGAAATTCAGAGACGTATTCTTGCTGAAAGGCTATGCTGGTACGGGTAAAACCACCTTTATCAATACCCTAATCAAAGTTTTAAGAGAGTTTGGCTATAAGTCGGTATTGATGGCACCAACCGGACGGGCCGCCAAAGTGATGTCGGGTTATGCCAAAAAGAGTGCATTTACTATCCATAAAAAAATCTATCGGCAGGTTGAAAATACTTATACAGGTACGTTGGTTTTTGAAAGAATGAAAAACAATAACGAGGGAACAGTATATATTGTTGATGAGGCCTCGATGATTTCTGACGAAAGAGATTTTGGCACGAATAGCCTCTTGCACGATTTATTGGACTACGTCTTTGAACAGGATACTAATAAACTCCTGCTAATTGGGGATGAAGCCCAGCTACCACCTGTAAAAATGACGGTAAGCCCCGCACTCAATGCCGACCACCTCAAAAATCGTTATCATACAGATTTAACGGAACATTGCCTGACAGAAGTTATGCGTCAGGAACAGGAATCAGGGATTTTAACCAATGCTACCGAATTAAGAAAATTGCTGGATGTAGAAAACCCGGCCATCAAATTAATGACAGGAGGGTATAAGGATTTCTATAGAATGGGTGGCGATAGGCTGGAAGATGGTTTGAGATATGCTTATGAGAAGTATGGCCGCGAGAACACAACCATTATTACACGCTCTAACAAAACTGCGGTGCAGTATAATCGTTATATCAGAAATACCATTAATTATTCAGAAAGTGAGATTGAGAACGGGGATATGCTGATGGTCGTTCGGAATAATTATACAGTTCTGGACGAAGATTCGAAAGCAGGATTTATTGCCAATGGCGATTTTGTTGAGGTAGTGAAACTGCGTAAAGAAGAAGAAATGCACGGTTTCAGATTCGTAAACGCCACTCTGCGACTGGTTGATTATCCGGATGAACCGGAATTTGATTCAAAATTGATTTTAAATACATTATATTCGAATGCGCCGACACTGACACCCGAAGAAAACAAGGCATTGTATGAAAGCGTGATGAAGGATTATTTCTGGGTAAAATCAAAGCGGGAAAGGCAGGAAATGCTGAAAGCAGACCCTTATCTGAATGCCTTGCAAATAAAATTTGCCTATGCACTTACCTGCCATAAATCTCAGGGTGGGCAATGGGATGCTGTCTTTGTCGATCAGGGATATCTACCTGATGCACAGATTGATAATGATTTTATCCGGTGGTTATATACTGCCATCACACGTGGTGTAAAACAGGTTTTTTTAGTTAATTTCAATAAAGATTTTTTTGTATAATCATGGGAAAAAATCGTAAAAAACACGGCAATTATAAAGAGAAAAAGGCTTTTACTTCGCCAGGCACTTTGGCGTATGTAGGTAAAGAAGTAGCCGAAAACACACTCATCAAATTGGTTGAGTTCAACGAGCAGTTTTACCATGAAAAAATTATTAAGGATTTAACCACTTGCAAACCTCCCATAAAAGAAAACGAGGTGCTTTGGCTGGATGTTGAGGGTGTACACGAAGTGACTGCCATAGCTGCCATTGGTAACCATTATCACTTACACCCGCTTGTGCAGGAAGATATTCTGAACACCGAGCAAAAACCGAAACTGGAACACTTTGGTGAAAAACACCTTTTTACGGTGCTGAAAATGTTGCAGTTTAACCCCGAATTGAGTCAGATAGAATCAGAACACGTGGCTTTGATTTTGGGCGAAAATTACGTAGTCACCTTTCAGGAAGTGCATAAATCTGATGTATTTGCGCCTATTTTTGCCCGACTGAATGCCTCAATTGGCAAAACCAGGAAGGGCAAAGCTGATTACTTGTATTATTCATTCTGCGATTTGATTGTCGATAATTATTTCGTTGTACTCGAAAAGTTCGGAGAAAAACTAGAAGAACTTGAAATAAAAATTATCGAAAGACCAGAAGCCAGCGACCAGACCTTGTTGTATCGTTTCAAAAGAGAACTGATGACCATCCGTAAGGTGACTCTACCGCTACGGGATATGTTCGGCACACTCATCAGAGAAGATTCTCCACTGATTCAGGCAAATACAAATATCTATATGAGAGATGTATATGACCATATTCTACAGATATTGGATACCATCGAAACCTACCGCGAAATGATTGAGAATATCCAGAATATCTATCTCACCAGCATAAGTAATAAGATGAACTCAGTCATGAAAACCCTTACTGTTTTTACGGCTATTTTCATGCCTCTTACGTTTATTGCGGGTATCTATGGTATGAACTTCGATAATATGCCGGAACTAAAGCATCCTTATGGCTATTTTTATACTTTAGGATTTATGGCTTTAATAACCATATCCCTTTGGATATATTTTAAGTGGAAGAAATACGTTTAGTCCTTAGAAGCGTCTAACATTGCATCGGTGAGCAGGGCATAGCAGGCTGTCCATGCGGCTTCTACCTCCGGGTTCCAGTCTTTGCCCAAACCTTTACTTATCGACCACAACAGGGCTTTGCCAACCTCTTCATAATGTTTAGGTTTTACTCCATAGCCTACATGTCTTTGGCCTAATTGTTTGATATTCTCACTTACCTCGTTCAATCGGTCCAGCCTGCTCACAATCATGTCGAGCATATCAATCAATTTCTTAGCCTGTATTTCTCTCGGAACCTGAAACATTTTGCGCAACGAGGGCTCTTTCAGAAACAGACGGCTATAAAACACGTCTCCCAGCAAGGTAGCATCAATACCTTGTAAACTCCGCCATGTATTTCTGATAATTTTTACTTGCTCGTTTGTCATACGCCTCAATTTTTTTTACCAAAGTTTGATAATTTTAAGCTTCAATCCTAATCAAACACGCTGAATCATCGGAAAAAGTAGTCGAATGGTAGGTTTAAGGCATTAAACAGTTTCTAATAGTCTCTGCCTTTCCAGACCAGCTTAGTCGGTAAAAAATAACTCACCAGTTGCAGGAACCAGAATACATACATGTAGAGGGTATAAACCGGAATATATCTGAATAAATGAAGCTGACCCAGTCGGGTAAAAATCTGATAACCTACCAGGGCATTGACCAGTAAGTTAAGCCCGACAACGATGAGTGGAATCTGCCAGGTAACCAGGCTGAGCGTAAGCAGAACGGGCAAAGCAAAACCTTGTATCAAAGCAGGATAAATAAGAATAGAACCCGTAGAAAGCCCTCCGGCAACCCATCTCTTGCGTTGCTCGAAATAGTTGGAAGGAGGTTTGGTAACAGTCATCACCGAAGCATCAAAACCTTGCTTGAAATCATAACCTTTATCAATCACAGCCTTATATAAGGCATAATCTTCTACAATCGAAAAGCCAATTTTTTCATAGCCTCCTGCTGCCCAATAAGCCTCTTTCGTAACCATCATATTATTTCCCATACCGGTTGAGGGTATATGGTAGTTATTCATGGTTTTCATTAGTTTCAGGGCAAATAGCCACTCCAAAGCCTGGCAAGCCTCAAACCAATGAGTGTTTTTTACCAGAGTAATGCCTACAGCCACACCTGCTTTTTTACCTGATGGTTTTTCGTGCAGCAATTCAAGCATTTTTTCAATCCAATGTACGGGTACTTCTACATCAGCATCTGTAAAGAAATAAAATTCTCCTGTGGCATGATGTGCCAGTTGAGCCAGTACATTGGCCTTTCCTTTGAGTCCGGCTACGCTTTTTTCAATGGTATGTATCTGAAATATACTTTTTTCATGCTCGCTCAACTGCCCTATAAACCCCTCTGTCAATTCAGCAGTTTTATCGGTCGAACCATCGTTGCCGATTAAAATCTGTGTTTTTTCTTTAGGATAACTCAGGCAGATGAGCGAGTCTAATAATTCAAGTATATTGTCTTCCTCGTTGCGGGCGGCAATCAGGATACTTACCATCGGTACATTCATCAGATTAATCCTTAATACTGGCGGCTATCTTTTTAAAATCAGCTAATAAATTTTTGTATTCCGAACTCAACGACCAGCATAAAATCTGATAATAATAGCTTTTGGTTTCTACGTATGTTATCAGATAGGTTATTTTTACTTCCAGATTATCGGCTTCTTTGAAATTTACGCTCAGTTCAGATTGATAAAATTTATTGCCATTGGCTTCAAATTCTGTAGCTTTTGATTCTACCGGGTCGTTTTCTTCACCTTTCAGGTGTTTGATATTATCATCGTGAAAATCCTTTAGTGTGGCAAATTTAATGCCTTTCATTTCCAGTTCTTCCTTTGAATCGTCAATAATAACCAGATAGGCATTTTTGGCAGAATTGATGTATTGCATAGTAGCTACATCGTTCAATGTTACGGCTTTTGTCATATAATCGGGCACCATGACATGATATATATGACCAGCTTTTTGTTCTGTAAATTTAGTCTGGCTATACGCCGAAATCATTGTTGTGATGGATAACAAAGTTATTAAAACCCCTTTTGTAATTTTCATGTTAAAAGCTGTTTATGGTTTTAAATAGTTTTTTGATAAATGTTTTGCTAAATGATTGCGCAAAAGGCATTTAAATTGATTGAAAACGAAATTCCTGTTCCGAAAAGTATTCAAGGAACCTCGGTAAAGCAAAACTCATATTTTTATTGGCCTTGATACTATCATGAAAAAGCACAATCGAACCGTTTTCGGTATACTGCAATGCTTTGGCTAAAACCGTATCAGCCGATAAACCGGCATCATAATCAGCTGTCAGAACATCCCACATAATTATGTTATAATCAGGCAGCAAAGCCTTAGCCTGGCTACGTTTAATACGCCCATGTGGCGGCCTGAAAAGCTTTTTGCTGTTACCATCCCACTTTAATTTACTACTGATTTCGGCATCACATTGTTTTACATTTGCCAAATATTCTTCATCTTCGGTTGCCCATCCTCTTAGATGATTATAGGTATGATTCCCGATCGAGTGTCCGCCGTTAATAACTTTTTCAAAAATATGAGGGTGTTTTCTGATATTATCGCCAATGCAGAAAAAAGTAGCTTTGGCGTTGAATTGAGCTAATGTTTCCAGCACGAACTCAGTTATTTCAGGAATAGGACCATCATCAAATGTCAGGTAGATGGTCTTTTCCTGCTTATCTTTTCGCCAGATAAAATCAGGGTACAAGGCCCGCATCAGGAAATTTGTTTTGTGGAGTATCATGGTCGTTTTTTAGACGTGTATGATGATTTTTCAAATCGTCGGTCCTATGCCTGCAAAATTCCGCAGGATTTATTATCTATTTAAATTTTATGAAAGAACTTGTTTAACTTTTTTATTTAACTACTATAGAATGACGGCAAGAATGAATTCGTGCTGTGCGGCTAAAGTATGATGTGAGCCGAGCGATCGCTGCTTCCAGTATTGAAGTTAAGAATAGATCATGAGTTATATTATTTTGTTTTTATAGACCCCGGTTGTTACTTTTTTGTTGCTGCAAAAAAGTAAACAAAAAGCAGGACAGCCTGTCCGGGCATCATTTAAACTCGTACAATTAAAAATCTGTTAATCTCTTTCAATTTTTCATAATCTTTATCTCGATTTTTAATCGTACTCAAACAGGAAATGATATTTTAAGGTTACAAATTTTAGTTATTATTTTTAAATGTGTTATAATATATGCCATTGTTGCATCTGTAATCAAGTAGCTAAAATAAGGTGCCGACATTCAATTTTTCGCCCTCGCTCAAAAAGGTAGTCACCGTAGCGTCTACTTTTTTTGGCTTCCGTTTCAGTGGTTGGTATTCATATAAACTTCTCGTTCAAAAAGGTGCCCACCATATTGGTCACCTTTTTGGGCTCCATTTTGGTGGATGGTACCTTCACAGACTCGCGGTTCAAAAAGGTTCCTACCATATTGGTAACCTTTTTAGGGTTCGCTTGGGTGGCAGGTATATAGTGAGTCATGCCTTTGCCACCCGTACCTATCCTCTTTTTCTGGGGATGCCTGGTCTCAGCCATAGATTTGCTATTATGTTGATTCTAATCAGGTAAATTTCCGTTTTTACGTCCGATTTTCAAAGGGTTTCAGGAGGTTTTGCGTAGAATCGTACTGTTGGCGGGAGTGATTTAGTGTAATTAATTATTAAGATTTACAA
>CBIHRH010000310.1:0-6288 GCA_966212365.1 uncultured Emticicia sp.
ATTTCTGAATTACCATTCAGAAAATACCCCCCTCCTAAGCCATTATTATTGTTCGGATTAGTATTAATTAATCCGGATGTACCTACAAAATCGGCATAGAGTGTCGGAACAATACCAACACCTTCTCTGATGGTATCGCCTGGTGTAACAGTAATATTTGGTACCTTACAACCGGCTACAGGCGGTTTACAATCAATTGTAAATATGGCATTGATAAAGCAAGGGTTTACGGTTCCTTCTCTCAGCTCGATTTTGTAATGACCATCTTCAAGATTGTTTACTTCTACGGTTGAATTGATCGTACCATTGGTGGCTACCAGTTTCCAGTCTCCTACAGGTTCGTAATAAACCTGCTGCGCCTCATTATAGAATTTTTTAAGCAGGCGATACGATACCGTTGAATTAGCTGAGGTACGAACAAATGCAACAGTGGCTTTCCCTTTGTTATAGAGCACATCACATTCTGTGGCAATCGGCGTAGTGACACTTGCAAATTCTAATTGGCAACAGGTAACCGACCGGGTCATATCAAGTACGGTATTATCCTTTGCATGGCCTGGCGTACTATATCTTACTTCGACATTATGAGGATTACCATCTTTCTTAGCTACTGGATAGTCGAAACTAAACCTTCTGTTGGAAGCTACCTGAGAAGCCGCCTCAACGCCATCTATAAATAATTTCACCGAAACGTTTTTGGTAGGGTTGGCTTTGTCTTCTACTCGTCCTTTCACAAAGTCACACCAGGCATATTCTACAGCTCCATCATAATTAGGATTTGCGTCAAAATTAATATTGGTTAAATAAGATGTAACGGTACAACCTCTTAGTGTAATGCTAAGCGTGTAGTTACCCCGGTAATTTTCATCTGCAGGGACTGAAAAATTTTGTTCAGATTTAGGAGGTCCATAAGGTAAGGTCCAGTTGATAGTAGCTCCTGTTAAATCTTTATCTGACCAGATGGAGAAAGCGAGATTTGAACCATCTTTTCTCCACGATGCCCCTGCGTGTAAATTACAAGGAGAGATATTGACATTAAATGATCTTGTACAAACCGTTGAGCTGCCAAGGCGACGCACGTGCACCGTGTAGGTACCTGAGTTTGAGGCATTCGTAACAGTCCATGTGGGAGCACTGGCAGCGCCTGAAATTTTAGACCCACCATAATACCAGGCAAAATCATAGTCTGATGCTGGTCTTCCGGTTACACCTGCACTTAGCACAAGATTATCGCCTATCGTCACACTACCCGGATTGGCATTTGCGTTAGAATAGGCCCAAACCTCATAGTCACCACATCCACCACCTAAATAAAGTGTATTGGATTTTGGGCTGTCGCAATTACCTACTCTACAAGTAGCATAGTAGTTACCCCCGCTGGTAAATGTTTTAGGAGAACCTATCTGATTTAAATCATTATTCCATATAATTGTTCCGTTACAATTAGATGCCTGCAGGGTAGTACTCGAAGAAGTTGTGCTTAAGATACTTATTGTTGGGGTTGTAGCCGCATCACAAGAAACCAGAACAGTAATTGAAGCCTCTTTACTAACGCAATTATCAACGGTACAAGTAGCTTTATAGGTGGTAGTAGCACTTATATCAATGGGTTTACTATAACCTTCGCCCATATAATGATCCCATGTTACAGTACCTGCACAACCATTTGAAAAAAGTGTACCTTTACCCCCACCATTATCAAAGCCAACTGGCAGAGCAGAAAGGGTTGGCGGGGTGGGTTCAGTACAGGATTGTACTTTAACAGTACCTGAATTTGGACTCTCACAATTATCATCCACACATTTCACGTAGTATGTACCAGAACCAACTGTAATACTATTTCCTGTACTATCGTTACTCCATTTAAAAATGCCGGAACACAATCCTGGATTTTCTACAGAAAGTGTTACAGTATTCTGACCAGAAGCTATAGAAACAGGAGATTTCTGCTTAATTTCAGGAGCTGGGTTACTACAAGTATCTACAACACAAACTATTGTTTCTTTATCACTTTTACAACCATTTATTATACAAGCTGCTTTAAAAGTAGTGTTTCGGGTAATGTACTTGGTTATAGTAAAACCTGTACCCAAACTATCATCCCATTCAATAGTTCCTGATGGGCAACTTGCCGGGGTAGCCGAAACTTGCACATTTCCTTTACCTTTCAACTGGGTTGGGTTAACTGAAAGTGAGGGTTTAGCTGGTTTGGTGCAATTTTCAACAGTTACTTTTGTTTTGCCTTCGCAACCGATTTGTCTAAAACATATTACATCTACGTCTCCTGCTTTTGCATTATAGGTAGCAGAACGAGAACCCGATGGCCAGGTAGGTAAAAAATTTTCTCCCGGACAACTCGCTGTAAGTTGAACAGTTTCTGCATTACTTAAAACAGTAGGGTTTGATGGACTAACCGTTGGAGGTTGAGGTACTAAAGGATATCCTGTTATTTGAGTATTTATTTCATTACTTGTACCATTAACGCAGGTGGCGTAATAATATCTTCGTACATTTGGTGTTGGTTTACAAGGACAATTTGTATGAAAAACCTGAAAAGAAAGTTTTAAATAAAGGTTACCATCTATAAAAGTAGAATCAGTATTTCTATCTACAATAGCAGAAGGATTTATTGAGCCACGTCGATATATTGTATCATTGTTGGCACTCAATTCATAGTTATAAACCGTAACTCCTAACGCTGCCAAATTCGTATTATCAGTAATCGTTGTACTACTGTTTACTTTACAATTAGTTATAACAACATTAAAGGATCCAACTGAATTTGAAGGACAAGGTGTAGTACTATTGGCAAGGGTATGACGTATACCAGGAACATCTGCAACCCGCGAGTTAACATCATCATTCACATTTAAGGTCGGCTTTAAATAAACGCAATGATTCGCTTTTCTTATCCATACATCATTCACACTTGCACCTTTAAAGCTTCTCAATAACGAAAAGCACATATCATCGCTTTTTGATTCAAAAAAGCCTTTGATGGTAAGTTCTTTACGTGGATTTTCTCTGGTTACTCTGTCTTCAATAAAATCATAATAAGTACCCCCTGTAAGTATAAACCCCTTTGGCATAAGCATTTTTAAGGTATACTCATTGGAACCATCAAACTGAAATAGTAGATTTGGGCTGACATCCAGAAATTCGGCTAATATTTTTATTTCAAATTCTTTTCCTAGTTCAATTAAATCCTGGTCAGCTCTTAAAGTGAAACGCACAGGGTCAAATCCCATTTTGGCCGACTCATTTTCAATAGGGTGGAAAGATTTAGAAACCGAATTGAACTGATAATATTCGTTTTCTTCTTGTGGCATATTGACCTCATAGATTGGCTGAGGCACAACCACAACTGCAGGTAAAGCTTTTTCAGCTACCTCAGAAAGTACCACATTCTTGTGGCCCAGAGTAGAAACATTAGCCAAGAGTCTACGCGATTTTTTATTTCGCCGATTAGACTTCGGGCCTTCTTTCTCCTTTTTATCTTTATCCTTATCCTTTTTTTTCTCATTTACAATGCCTTTCTCTATGGTTTTTTCGGGATTATTGCCAACAATAATCCATCCACATTGACAAATAATCAATAGAAGAAAGAGGTAATTGCGGTAAACTTTTTTCATAGATATTTATGGATGGTATTAATATTCTGTTATTTAAAATCTTGTTATTTTTTCTCCAGCTGCTCAACTTTTGATTTCAAGGCTTTTATTTCCTTATTCTGTTCTATCATATATAGGGTCAGCTCCTCTACTTTCTTTAAAAGCAAGCGGTTCATTTCGCCTAAATCCTGACCCTCTTTTTCTATTTCTTTGGCCGAAGGTATCTCTGGTAAGTGGCTATTTTCTTTAGTAAACTTCTCAACTTCTTCAAGACCCGGAAGTTTGTAGGTAGGGCTGAAGACATAGTCAGGCCAACCGCTAGATTGTTTTCTGACTTTCACTTTTTCGGCTATCACATTACCAGCAACAGCCATTTTATACCCTGTCGGAATGGTAGTTGTACCGATACCCACCTGACCTCCTTTGATGGTTAAATCAGTCGTGACATCCTGATTATCTGCTGTACTATTGGCTATTCGACCAAACAATAAGCCCCCGGTTAAATCTGCTGTCATGATAGTACCGATGATACCTCTGGTTCTGAATGTATTAATATTTGTACCTGCCTCACAATTGAAACATAAAAACGGTCTGCCGTTATAAGAGCCCGATCCCAAGGTTGAAGCGTAGCCTGCCTGATTAGGATGCCCGAACTCAAAACTATTGCCTTGACCTCTGGCGCTAATGAGTGGACTGGTTTGTGAGGTACCACCATTGGTAGCAGTTCTAACCTCAAGTTTAGCAGTTGGGCTTGCGGTACCAATCCCGACATTTCCATTATCTTTTGCAATGGCCACATTACCATTATAGAAAAACTCCATCGCTGCTCCAGAATTCAGAAACGTTTCAGCGTCAGTATTGTTGACAAACCCGAATCTGGCAGAGGCCGATGCCGAACTATTATACGAAGACGTCATTTTGAATGAAGTACCTGCGCTCGGTGAAGCAGAGTTTGATAGTAATAATCCACCCTGATAACCTACTGCACCTGATGTTTTAATTAAGGCATAATTGCCAAATCCGGCACTTGTACCTGTATTCACATCTAATATATTGCTGACGGTAGGCTGACCAATACCAAATCTTCCGTTGAGGTCGATTATTCCACGGGTAGTACCTTGGGTCTGAAAATATATATCACCCGTTGCTCCTGACGCTGTCAGATAAAGGTCATTTTGTGAAAGTATCTGTCCGTATGTTCCATATACTGAAATAATGGCGGCATTGTCTGAACTCTGTACTCTTGATTGCACTACACCTGCGCCTGAAACATGTAGTTTAGTAGTGGGGCTTACACCGATACCTACGTTTCCGTCTTTATCTATTTTCATTCGCTCGACCAGTGAAAAAGCGTTTGAATTGGGTGTACCCACTCTGAAAGACAATGAAGCCTGAGTACTGTCGGCGCCAAAGGCACTGGTAATACTGGTTAAATAATTGTTATCTACCCCCGAAAAACCAATACCTCCGATATTAGCTGTACTTGTAAAATTTGTTCTCTGAATAGTCATTAAAGACAACCCGCTTGCAGCACTAACATGTAGTTTTGTAGTCGGGCTGGCGGTGCCGATACCAAGATTACCATTATTATCCAACACCATTTTGGTATAATTATTGAAATTGCTCACAGACGAAGAGACATTGGTACCAACGGTAAATCTCAGCTTCGTTTCTCCGGCTAGAACGCCTATATTGGCAATGTTGGCTGTAATGGAAGAGCCATTTCCATAGGCAAATCCTAATGCAGCTACGGCATTTGTAGCAGCTAAAGTAGAAATCCGTTGAACGGCATCAGTGGTTTTCGTTATTTCCAGGTTATATGTTGGGCTGGTATTCCCAAGACCTAGATTTCCACCCAGATAGTTATTGGCCGTGCCACCCATATATAAATTCCATTTGCCAACACTTAAGGGTAACCCTCCATAAAAACCATAGTTATTGGTAGCTCCTACCAAATTGCTGGCTACGATAAAACCATATTGATTTGTTACGGTACTATTGGCTCCCAAGGTGCCCTGACTAGCTAAAAAGTGTGAAATACTATTCACAGTAAAGGTATCGGCCTCTGTACTAGCAACAGTACTAAAATAATTAGCCTGAGTACTACCTTTCTTAATAGTCGGGAAGTTATTAATAGAGGTATTATTAGTTGATGTAAGCGGTCGGTTAATAGTAATATTAGAAGTAGGCGTAGCAGCACCAACACTTAGCATTCCATCGAGAAATACTTCGTTTTTAAACCTGTTCCTATAAGGCAAAGTCACCTGATGCGCAGGTACTGCTGGCGTTGAAAGAGCTTCATCAACCACAGTCCATCCATCAAACCAGGTTGATGATTCAGAAAACCCCTTAGAAAAAGCTCTTACCATAAATCGCTGAAAATAATCTTTAGAGTCTATATAAATTACTACTTTATTATTTTCATTTGCCAACTTGATGGGAGGAGTATACCCGCCATAAGTAGTGGCATTATACTTGGCAAAATAATAAGTTAAAGGATCACCAACAACTCCACCGGGGCTGTAGATATAATAACTAATCATCAGACCAATAGACTCTGAAGTACCATAATTATAGCCTTCGAGTATAATAGTGGGCATACTGTTACTTACAAAAAAAGGTAAATTGGTCTTTATCTTTACACCATTGGTAGGTGTACCATTGTAGTGATACGTAA
>CBIHRH010000311.1:0-6279 GCA_966212365.1 uncultured Emticicia sp.
AGCTACCCGTGGTAATATCTATGCGGCCGACGGCAGTAGCTTCTTGGCAACCTCTGTGCCTCGTTATAGAGTTGGCTTAGATATAACCAGGGCCAAGCCCAAATATTTTGAAAATAATTTAGATTCATTAGCTACTTTACTTTCAAACTTCTTTCAGGACCGCTCGGCTAATCAATATAAAGAACTGATTCTGAATGCCAGAAAAAGCAGAAAAGTAAAATTTGTAGCCTTTGGCGATCGTCTGGTCGACTTTCAGGAAATGGAGGAAATCAAAACATTTCCTTTTTTCCGGGAAGGTAAGATGAAAGGCGGGGGTAAGTTTGAGCAATTGAATCGTCGGGTAATGCCTTTTGATGATATGGCCTTACGCTCTATCGGTAAACTCGACCGTGATACCCAAACCAAAGGAGATTTCGGAATTGAGTTCAGTTTCAATAATTATCTGGCCGGAAGAGACGGGGTTGGACTTTTCCAACGTCTAGCCGGAGGTGTATGGAAACCTGTGGAAGATACACCGGAAGTTCGACCGGAAGCAGGTCAGGATGTAGTAACCACTATAGATGTTAACTTTCAGGATATTGTCGAGAGTTCATTGCGTAATCAGGTAATAAGCACTAATGCCAAGTATGGCTCTGCTATTGTGATGGAAGTTGCTACAGGACAGATTAAGGCCATTACGAACCTTTCGCGCAGAACTAAAAATGATGAGACGTATTATACTGAAGATTTTAATTATGCAGTAAAAGGCGGCACCGACCCGGGCTCAACCTTTAAGCTGGCCAGTATGGTGGCCATATTGGAGAAAAGTAAATTAGGGTTAGACTCTCCTGCTGCCTTTTGTGGTGGTTCAATCATGCATAATAATATAGAAATGAAATGTTCGGAAAGTCATGGAAATCAGACACTCAGACAAGTATTCGAGCATTCATGTAATGTTGGTATTTATTCCTTAGTGAAAGAGCATTTCGGGTTTTCAAGAGCAGATAATTTTGTTACTTACCTGAGTAATTTCAAATTAGACAAGCCTGTTGGCTTTCAGTTGAGAGGAGAAACCGACCCTATCATCAAAACCGGTAAAAGTTCAACTTTTAGCTCAACCACCGTACCGTGGATGTCAATAGGTTATGAAACCCGTCTGACACCTCTGCAGATGCTTACTTTCTACAATGCTATTGCAAACGGCGGGCATTGGGTACAACCTTTTATTGTAAAAGAGATACGCGAAGCCGATAGAGTAATAGAAAGATTTGAAGGCAGAAAAGAGGATGGACAGATTTGCTCAGACCGCACCGTTAAGTTGGTTCACGAAATGATGAAAGGAGTAGTAGAAAATGGGACAGCTAAAAACATCAATACAGGTTTCTGCAAAGTAGCCGGGAAAACTGGTACCTCTCAGAAAAGAGAAAATGGCTATGTGCAAGGGCAATATTATACCGCTTTTATGGGTTTCTTCCCGGCGGATAATCCTAAATATAGTTGTGCTGTAATTATTGATGAACCACAAGGGACAAATCTTTATGCCCGTGATGTGGCTGCTCCGGTATTCCGTACCATTGCTGACAAAGTTTTTGCTTATGATGTAGCGATTCATCCGGCTAAAAACAAAAACAGCAATGTGCAGAAAATTGAAACGCATGAGCAAAGTGGTTACGCGGAAGACTTCCGCACTGTTAGCGAGGCTTTGGGCTTACAAAATGTACCGAGCAATGCAGGGTGGGCAAAGGCTGTGAAGAATGGCAATAGTATAGCCTGGCGTAAAGTAAATGATAATGCCGATATGCCGAATGTAGAAGGAATGACGCTACGTGATGCTATATATCTATTGGAGAATAAAGGATATAAAGTAAAATATTCAGGCATAGGGAAAGTAGCAGATGTTGCCCTGCAAGACCCTAGGACGATTTCATTAACGCTTCAATAATAGAAGGCCCCACAATCAGACAGGTTGCGGGGTCTTTAGTATCTTCTGCACTATTTTCTCGGCATGTACCCTTGAGTTTTCTATAAATAGGCTATGAGTATCCATACCACCACAAATCACTCCCGCCAAATAGACATTCTTCATATTGGTCTCCATCGTATCATCATTATACTCTGGTTTCATGATTTCATCTTCTGATAAATTAATACCTATCTTTTTCAGAAACGGCAGGTTAGGTTGGTAGCCTGTCATAGAAATTACCCAATCGTTTTCGATTGTTACTATACCCTCTGGCGTTTGAATATCTACTTCATTTTCTCTTATTTCTGCAATTTCAGAGTTAAAAAATACCTTAATAGAGCCTTCTTTTATTCTATTCTCAATATCCGGTTTAGCCCAGTATTTTACCCGTCTGCCAACCTCACTTCCCCTGATAACCATTGTTACGTCAGCGCCTTTGCGCCAGGTTTCTAAAGCAGCATCAACTGCCGAGTTATTGGCACCAACCACTAGTACCTTCTGAAAAGCATAAAAATGTGGATCCTTATAATAATGCGTTACCATAGACAACTCTTCCCCCTTCACTCCTAGTTTCTGTGGAATATCATAAAAACCAGAGGCAATAATAATATGGTCGGTTTCATAGGTATTCTTTTTACTGATTACCTCATACCCTTCTGATTCCTTTGGCATTACCTGCAACACTTCTTCAAAAAGCCTTACATTAAGATGCTTGTGGGCAGCCACTCTTCTATAATATTCGAGCGCTTCGCTGCGTGTAGGCTTGGCATTGTTAGATACAAAAGGCACTTCTCCTATCTCCAGCCTTTCAGAAGTACTGAAAAAAGTCATATTGGCAGGATAATTATACAACGAATTAACCAGACAACCTTTTTCTAAAATTACATATTTTAAGCCCGCTTTCTGGGCTTCCAGACCACACGCAAGTCCAATAGGCCCTCCGCCAATAATAATTACATCGTACTTTAATGGATTCATTGTAGCTATTGAAATATGATACTCTTCGTTTGTTAACAAAGTTTTCATCAAAAAACGTTCTTTTCATTAATAAGTATGCTAATTTTGAATGTATTTTCGTTAGTAGTGGCATAGATTATGCAGGCCAAAAGTGGGGATTTAACGAAAATGGAACGAACACCCAGGCATTTACGTTTCAAGAGAGGATATTTTATGGCTAAATAACCTACATATTATCTTAAAATTTATTCAATTTTCTAATGGCAGTATTAACAATGATTGGGCAACTTTTGCTTGCCTTAACAATTCTGGTCGGGTTACATGAGTTTGGACACTTTATCTTTGCTCGTATATTCGGTATTCGGGTAAATAAATTTTATATATTCTTCGACTTCCTCTTTCCATTACCTAATGTCTTAAATTTTGCATTGTGGAAAAAGAAAAAAGGTGATACTGAATATGGTTTAGGTTGGTTTCCACTTGGTGGTTATGTAGATATTGCAGGGATGATTGACGAAACCAAAGATGCTTCTCAGCTTGCATCTGAACCTCAACCTGATGAGTTTCGTTCGAAACCAGCCTGGCAACGTCTGTTTGTGATGTTAGGGGGTATTATCGTAAATATTATTCTGGGTGTATTGATATTCTGGGGCGTGAAATTTGTGTGGGGCGACGAGTATTACTCGAAGGCAGAAGTGAATAAAGCAGGTATCTATGCTTACCCATTAGCGCAAGAAATAGGACTAAAAAGTGGAGACAAAATTCTTAAAGTCAATGGTGCAGATTATGGTGATTTTGGTGAAGTGCGTGCCGCTTTAATGCAGGAAAACACTGAGTTTACGGTTGAAAGAGCCGGAGAAATCAAACAAATCCCTGTTCCCAATGACTTGATTGACAAGGTAGCTACTAAAGTTCCGTTTATTGAGCCGATTATGCCTTTTAAAGTAGGAGAAGTAACCAAAGACTCACCTGCAGAAAAAGCCGGATTGAAAGAGGGCGATAAAATCGTAAAAATCGATAGCACACCTGTAGCTTACTTCCAGCAGTTTCAGACTGAGTTAGAAAAATTCAAGAATAAAAAAGTTGAATTAGTGGTTGAAAGAGGCGGTCAACAAGTGAAACTTTATCCGGTTGTTTCAGAGGAATCTAAATTAGGTTTCAGAGCGCAATCTGAATTAGAGTCAAGTACGCAAAAATATAATTTTGGCGAAGCTTTTGGTGTAGGTGCTAAAGAAGCTTTATCTGTTATTCCAAACCAGATTAAAGGTTTTGGCCGGATTTTTAAAGGACATATCTCTGCCGGTAATGCCGTAAGTGGTCCGGTTGGTTTAGCACAATGGTTTGGCGGCTATTGGGATTGGGAAAGATTCTGGGGCTTAACCGGATTACTATCTATGGGTTTAGCTTTTATGAATGCCCTTCCGATTCCTGCATTAGATGGTGGACATGTATTGGTATTATTATACGAAATGATTACGCGTCGTAAACCATCAGAGAAATTTATGGAACGTACCCAGCAAGTAGGTACATTCATATTATTGACACTCATGGTATTAGTACTCTTCAACGATACTTTCAAGGCATTGTTTAAATAACTCATTCCATCGGGGTAGAATAGCTATGCGTTCTACCCCGATTCTTTTATATTCTTTGATAGCATGCAATTATTACACTTCATACTCTCTCTTACACTTCTTATTTTCCCGTTTCAGCCTCAAAAAACCGAAAATAAGACACCATTACATGCTTTTCATACCTCGCTCACAGAAATACAGTATAACGCCAAAGAAAAATCGCTTGAAATAACCATCCGTCTTTTTACAGACGATCTGGAGAATGCACTCACCAAAATCAATAACGGGCAAAAAGTAATGATTGGGGGCAAAAATGATAATAGCGATGCAGTATTAAGTAAGTATATCCAGCAACATTTTGCGATTATTACCCCTCAAAAACAGAAAAAGACAATTAATTACCTGGGTAAAGAAATTGAGGGTGACGCAACCTGGGTATATGTGGAAATACCTGAAAGTCAGGTTGTAAAAGACCATATTCTCTACAATGACCTGATGCAGGAAATGTTTGATGACCAGACCAATCTGGTAAATTTCTTCTACGCAGGCAGTAAAAAGACCTTTCTTTTCAATTCAAAAGTAAAGAGTACACCCATTGATTTTTGATTTTTCGGACAGAGTTTGATACCTTTAAGGATTCAACCTTATCTGTATTACCAAATATGAAAAACACACTTCTGGCCTTTATTCTAATGGCCGTTTGCTTTGTTACACAAGCGCAAAAAAACAATCCTAAAAAAGAAGACTGGCAATCTTTGTTTAATGGCAAAGACCTGACAGGCTGGGATATTAAAATAGCCGGACAAGAGCTCAACGACAACTACAAAAATACGTTCCGCGTCAAAGACGGCATCCTGCAAATTGCCTATGATGAATATCAGGAGTTTAATGGAAAATTCGGACATCTTTACTACAACCAACCTTTTTCGTATTATAAATTACGCTTTACCTATCGCTTTGTAGGCAATCAGACGAAAGGCGGTGCATCCTGGAATGTAAGAAATAGTGGGGTAATGCTACACTCACAATCAGCTGCCAGTTTATCTAAAGGGCAGGATTTTCCGGTTTCATTAGAACTCCAATTATTGGGTGGATTAGGCAAAGGCGAACGCCACACAGCTAATCTTTGCACGCCAGGCACACAAGTATATATGAACGGCAAACTCAATACCCAGCATTGCATTGACTCATGGTCTAAAACCTATGATGGTGACCAGTGGGTAACGGTAGAAGCCCTCGTTTTAGGTGATTCATTAATCCAACATTTAATAGATAATAAAGTAATATTTGCTTTTGAAAAACCACAAATAGGTGGTGGATTTGTTGGTAAAGATTATGGTTTTAAAGAGGCCCATATAGATGATGCCGCTGCACAAGAATGGATAAAGAAAGATAGTACACCTTTAGGAGAAGGTTATATAGCTCTGCAAGCAGAAAGCCATCCAATTGAATTTAAAGATATAGAATTGCTGAACCTCAAGGGTTGCATGGATCCCAAGGCACTCAATTTTAAATCTTATTACCTGAAGGCTGATAATTCTTTGTGTAAGTATAAGAAGTGAATCTTGGATGGAAGTATTATTGATTTCAATTAGTCTGTTTTATATGAAGCTTAGAGTATGTTTAAATTTTATTATTCTGACCGAAAAGAGCAGGTTTTTTAGACAGACAAGCGGCCGCCGCTGCGGGCACATTTTGCAGATGTAGCCGGCAGCTACATCGAAAAAATGTAACGCAGTATGTCTGAAAAAGCGGCCGCCGCGCGGATGCCTTTGAAGGTCGAATAATAATTTTTAAACATGCTCT
>CBIHRH010000312.1:0-6259 GCA_966212365.1 uncultured Emticicia sp.
CCCAGACGTTTTTCTGTACCGACTCATTCACATACAATGTTTTTTAGTCGGGGCTTACTTCAATACCATTGGTTGTACCCATATCTTTTGCCAATAATTCAGCCTTACCATCTTGTGTTACTTTCCAGATTTGTCCTGTACTTTCTTTCCAGTTCGGGTCACTGCAAAAGATAGTTCCATTGCTCATAATAGCCAGGTCATTTGGCTGATTCATGGTTGGTACATGCGCCAATATGCTTACCTGCTTAGTTCTCAGGTCAACCTTAAGCACATTATGTTGCGTGTAATCAGCCACGAAAAAGGTGTTTTCTGCACCAAAGCGAATTCCATTGCCTATACTACCATTAGGTAAGGTCAGGAAAACAGTCGTTTTACCATCAGGTTTAATTCTGGCGATAGTACCATCCTGATGAATATTTACAGCATAGATATTACCGTCCTTATCTACTGATGGGCCTTCACAATTATTAGTAAACTCCCCTTCTTTGGTCAGGTCAGAGGCAATAAAGATATTTTTTTGAGCAAAAATGGTTGTAGCATTCAATAGCAGTGCTACAAATAAGACTGTCTTTTTCATGGCAGATTTGGATGTTTCTATAAAAACAACGAAAGCTTGATTATGTTATTTCTTGCAATTGTCTTTTCGGCGTGTGTCAACAATGCCTACAATCTTCCAGCCTTTATCGGTTTTCATCATTGTAAATACATCAACCCCGCAATGGTTAAATTTATTGTTCACATAAAACTCGTAGGGTGTCCAGGCCATAGCCATTTCTCCGTCAATTTTTATGTCATAGGCAGTTAATCTTTCATCAAGTACCACACCATCTCGTTTGGTACCCACAGATTTCAACCAGTCAATTATCTGGTCTTCCTGGAGTTTTACTACACCATCTTTATTTTTTCCGATTGATTTCAGGAAGCATGAAGGGTATAATACCTGGCGGATTAGCGTAGTATCATTTTTGCGCATGCCATCAAAAACCTGATTGATGCTGGCTTTGATTTGCTCTTCGTCAGTCTGTGCAAAAGAGGATACTGAAATTACCAGGAATAGAATTGTAAATAGTTTTTTCATTGGTTTTTAGTTTAATTGAATGAAAATATAAAGAATTTAAGTATTTCTACGCTACGATTCGAGACTTTTTACGCTAAAAAAAACTATTAAACGTACTTACCTTTGAGCCATAATGTTTTACAAAAACTTTATAGCCATGCCTTCTACAAAATTTAATGTCGTTCTTGAGAACATTGAGTTATCGAAAGAACAAAAATCAGCCTTGCAAAAGGAGATCAATGCGGTAGTGTCCAAACACGTTGCCGGTATTGACCATTCAGCTGCCATCGGGAAAAAGGATATGTTGAAAATCAATCCCGAATGGCTGGGAATCTGGCTTCGCCGCTTTAAAGATTTTCGTGCCATTGAGGTGTCTAAAACTTTCGACATCGTAAACCGATAGGGCTGATGAAATCGCTTGACAAAGCCTGCCCCAGTGCCACTTGTGAGACTGGGGCGGCAGTCATTGGTATTGTCAATCAAGAGGGTTTTGTTAGTTTATTGCCTCAGAGAATTGATGTCACTGATGAATTTGTTGCCATTGTCCACCAAGGCAATACTCCCGAAAAACGCTTTAGATTTACTAATAAATGTGTTGAAAGTGGTTGTCGGCAATGGAATGGTTCTCGCTGCACAGTTATCGACAGAGTGTTGAATATGAATCAGGGTTTTGAGGGTTTTGCCACCCTTCCACTCTGTAGTATTCGTTCTAATTGTCGATGGTTCTACCAATCTGGCGATAAAGCCTGTGCTGTTTGTCCTTTTATTATTACAGATAATATCGAAGCGGATGAACAAGAGAGAATCAGCATCACCGAGACGCAGGATTTAGTCGTTTAATCCTGTTTTTCAAACTTCGGAACTTTGCTATCATATTTCAGATAATTGCCAGCTACAGTTGCCGCGTTACCAAATCCACACTCAAATGCTTCATCCTGATAAACGATGGTGGCACCACCCTCAAAGAAAATGATTTTGAGTTTACATTTCCCGAACTCATTATTCTCATAAAGCGCCTGATTGCCATTGAGTTTGAGGGTAGTCTTCTCAATAATAGCCTGATTGTAGCTCGGAGCCCCTCTGATGGCCTGCATCTCTACAATGATTTTATCTTTGCTAATCTGATTCACGTATATGCTTCCCGTTCCTGCCTCTTTGCCAAAGCTATAGGCATAGGTTCCGGTAGTATTAATAGGGGTAGATTCTATTTTAATGTCAGAAGCTTTTTTTAGTGTAAAACTCATTTCTTTATCGCTATTAGGCTTCGACCAGAAACCTGTAATCTCATCGCCCTTTCTTGTGCCATAATAAATTCCTGTCACTTCCGATTTTGAGTCGAACTCATGCAATAATACATTGCCATTTTCTAAAGAGCCTACTACTTTAATGGCTTGTCCTACTCTTTTATAGACCAGCGTTCCGTAGATAAGATTATCATCGAAAGTAAGGGTCATTAAAATAGGAATTTTGTTATTGATTAAGCCATCAAAAGTTTCTTTCGACAGTGAATTTTGTGCAAAAGAAAAGGAGCTAAAAAGGGAAAATGACAAAAGAAAAACGCTGAATATCCGCTTTATCATAGAAATAGTTTTTGCTTGGTGATGCAAGATAAGAAATTTATCTTTTCTTTGTAACAGTAAATAAACTCTATTCAAAATGAACACAAAACTTCGTTTCCTAACTATTACTTTTTTATTAATTTCTACCCTGAGCTTTGCACAAAAAGGCAAAGGAGAAAAACTTTTCAATGGTAAAGACCTGACCGGGTGGGTGGTTTATGGTACCGAAAAGTGGTATGTTGAAGATGGTATATTGGTATGCGAAAGCGGCCCTGATAAACAATACGGTTACTTAGGTACAGAAAAGAAATTCAAGAATTTTGAGCTGACACTTGATTTTAAACAAGAGGCAAACGGTAACAGTGGTGTGTTTTTTCATTCAAGTATTGCAGGTACTACTATTACAGGCTGGCAGGCAGAAGTAGCCCCTCCGGGACATAATACAGGTGGTATCTATGAATCTCACGGCCGTGGTTGGATCATTAAACCGGAAGCCGAAAAAGATAAAGCATTGAAAATGGGAGAGTGGAATACCATGACCGTAAGAGTAGTTGATAATGTAGTAACTACTATCCTGAATGGCACTGAAATGATTAAATTGGATGACCCTAAAATTGGTGAAAGAGATGGGATTTTAGCCCTTCAGATTCACAGTGGTGGTGGAATTAAAGTGAGATGGAAAAACATTGTAGTAAAAGAACTCTAAGAAATACCTGATAAAAATAGGTCGGATAACGCAATCCGGCCTATTTTTATGAAAATACTGAATCTAAATCAAATACCTAAACACTATGAAGCAAGAAAAAACAACCTTGCAATATCTTTTTAGCCTCCCTGTAATTGTTGCTGCCCTTGGTTATTTTGTTGACATTTACGACCTGCAATTGTTTGGCATTGTACGCGTACAAAGCCTTGAAAGCCTGGGCCTTTCTACCAAAGAAGAAATCTCATCTGTAGGTACAACCATCATCAATTTCCAGATGATAGGGCTCTTAATAGGGGGTATTCTTTGGGGCGTATTAGGCGATAAAAAAGGGCGACTTTCTGTGCTTTTTGGCTCAATTATTACTTACTCTCTGGCTAATATTGCCTGTGGGCTAATCCCGCATATCAGTTTTATGGATAAGGTGGAGGCCTATAAATGGCTACGCTTTATTGCAGGGGTGGGTTTGGCAGGTGAATTAGGAGCTGGTATCACTCTGGTGTCAGAAGTTTTACCTAAACACCTGCGTGCCATTGGCACATCTTTAGTAGCAGGTATTGGTTTGTGTGGGGCTGTGGTTGCCACTTTTACCGTTAAACTCTCTGGTAACTGGACGATTGCTTATCTGATAGGTGGTGGCTTGGGTGTTGCTCTTCTATTACTTCGTGTAGGGGTTATCGAGTCAGGGATTTATAAAGATGTGGTCGGGAAGAAGCACGTGGAGAGGGGTAATTTCTTTTCGTTTTTTACTAATTGGGATCGTTTCGTTAAATACATGAAATGTATCGGAATCGGTCTTCCAACCTGGTTTTGTATTGGTATTCTTACCTATTTCAGCAATGAGTTCGGCGAGGCAATGGGTATCACTGAGAAAGTTGACCCTGGCCTTGCTATTATGTGGGCTTAT
The DNA here is from genome assembly GCA_966212365.1 of uncultured Emticicia sp. GTDB lineage: Bacteria > Bacteroidota > Bacteroidia > Cytophagales > Spirosomataceae > Emticicia. The sequence goes on from CBIHRH010000312.1 coordinate 4,227, forward strand.
GTGGGTATTTCGGTCGGTGATTTTCTGAGTGGATTTATCAGCCATTTGTTCCATTCACGTAAAAGAGCTATTGCTGCTATGATGGCTTTTGCTTTTGTAGGCGTATTGTTCTTCTTGTTTTCGGGTGGTATCAAAAGTCCTGATATGCTCTATGGTGTATGTTGCTGGTTAGGTTTAGGAACAGGCTACTGGGCCATGTTTGTAACAGTTGGCGCCGAACAGTTCGGTACAAACTTAAGAGCTACTGCCGCTACAACAGTACCGAATATGGTGCGAGGTACAGTAGTATTTATGACCATCTTATATAAATTCTTTAAACCTGATCAAGGAGTAATTATAGCCGGAGCGATTGTAGGAGCCATTTGCTTTGCCATTGGGTTCTATTCAACCCTGACTATCCCTGAAACACACGGAAAAGATTTAGACTTCTTAGAAGAATAGTTTTTGCGAAATATCCTTCAATCCCGGTGAAGCCTAAGCTTTATCGGGATTTTTGTTTTATAGTAAAATCAAGACTATTGCCTGGCGATATTTTAGAGCCATACTAAGTAATAAAATTCTCTCCATTAATAATAATGAAAGCCGGAGAGACTGGATGTCTACTAATCTTTAGTACTTGATAGAAAGAATGCGTAAAAACCCCTGATAGATTGCGTATTTTTACGCTATGTAAAAATTGAAATTCCCAATAGATTTGTACCATCATTTATAGTCATGAAACGAAAAGAGCTGACATCTTCTGAAAAAGAAGTCAGCCCACCCTATGAACTCAAAACAATAAAGCTAATGACTATAGTGCCCATAAAGGCAGGAATAAACCCCGTCTTTACTTTCCGAAATGTTTTGCTATGATTATAATTTAGTACCTTTAAAGACTTCTTTGTAAGTGCCTTCTTTGTACTGATCAAAGGACTCTTTTTTATAACTGTCACCGCCAATAAAGGTGATAACCTGATGAAAAGCCTTTGCATCTAGGTATCCAGGCAGAGGCTGAATCATATTATATTGAGCGTCTAAGAAAACTGTTGTTGGATAACTCAATTTACCCTGAAGTAAGGCAATTGCTGCTTGGTTAGTGTTACTTTTCTCGTCAAACCCATACTTCACGCCTCCCACTACTATTTCCTGACGCGTTTCCGCGTCCAACTTTACCATATAATAATTTTTATTCAGATAATCGATTACATCAGGGTTGGTGTAAGTTTCTCTATCCATCACTTTACACCAACCACACCATGCCGTATAGACATCAACGATGGTTTTACGCGGTTCTTTCTGGGTGCGGTTATAGGCCTCCTGCAAGCTTATCCATTGTATTTCTTTCTTTGCCCTAGAAGTGCTGGCTTCCTGAGCAAAGGAAGTATAAGTGCCTGCAGTAAATATTATTAATAAGAGAATATTTTTCATAATATGATTTTTAATCAAAAATAGCAATTTATATACCAACTACATGCTAGAAAGGATATTTTAAAGAGAAAAATACACCTGCTGTGGCCAAACGAACTTTACCATAACCTACTTTCCCTAAAGGTGCTTTATAGAATGGCTCTGCCTGGAAAGTTAAGCGTCTGAAAAGCTGACGTTCGTATCCGGCTGACAGATTTAATACACTGAATGGATACGCTCCGGTTTTGCCTTCCCAACTGGTACGCTTGATATTCGGGTCGTAAGGATTCTCATAGTTATAACGATATTCTTCCTTCAACATTATATAACTGGTAAATCCTGCACCTACAAACCATCGACTATTTGGTTTCTGCGATATATCATATCTCAAATTAAGTGGAATATCCAGCATTTTACAGGTCGCATCAATATCTTTCAGAGGCGATGGCATGGTCCAGTAAGCATTCCATTCATATTGATTCGGTAAAGCGCCATAATACTTTAATGAACGGATAACACCCGTTTGGATACTCACTCGATTATTGAAACGATATTCCAGAATAGCTGCCCAGTTATTTCCTACTTTAAATATTTTGTTAGACGGAATAAAGCTAAAATCTGGCGATAGTGATAAACGAATATTTAAT
>CBIHRH010000313.1:0-6249 GCA_966212365.1 uncultured Emticicia sp.
GATAAAGAAGGCTAAATTATTGGGCAACCTGAATTCAACCCCTGCTGTTCCGGTGGGTCCTAAAGAAATCTTGCTTACTGATTTTATACTTTCGTTCCTCCACGCATCCGGAAAATGTTTTCTGGAATTAATTTGACCGCCAAAACCATAATAGGCATGCCCCCATTCTTTGCCAAAAAGTGCCGTATGATATAGATAAATCCCCTGAATCATTAATCCGGCTGTTTTGTATTCACCATTATTATATCGACGGTCGTTGCCATACAGCAAGCCATAAGTACCGATATTGATATCAAAAGCTCTATCACCATTCTGAAAATATTTTCTTAGATTAAATCCTAATGGTTCGCCAACCCGAAAACCTACTGCCCAATTGTAGTCATATTGAGCTTGTGCTGTATTGATAGATGACAAGATAAGCACAGGAATAACCAAAAACAGTAATTTTTTCATGTTTTAAATTTTATGTGATTGGGAAAGGATACTGAAATAATCACGTTCGCAAATCTAACGTATAAAGCCACTTATTTATTCAATAAAAAAGCGCCTGAATTTCATTTCAGACGCAAAAAAAGGAATTTTGTAACAAAAAACTATTGAACCAAATCAGCATTAGATAAAATATAGTTCAATTCGTTAATATCATCAGCGTTAAGCTTCAATGTGCCTTTTACTGTTATTCTGTCGTCAGTATTAAATCTCTTAGTTGTTTTCTTGAATTTAACCTGTACAACCGATTCTGGTCCTGCTTGTCCGCAGAAAAAACATGAGCTATACGGGTTCGCCGAAAGTACATACATATTAGCATCTACATCAACCGGAATCATGTAACCAGTCAGAACTACATCTTTTCCTTGCAATCCGGCAACTTTTGGGCCAAAAGTAGGGTAGAGGATAAACATTGATTCTTCAGCACTCCATTTCTTTTTAAAGGTAACGTCTCTCAGAGTTTCCCAGGTTATTTTAGTTGGTTCTTCTACAAAACCGAAAGAAATGGCCCCTAAAAAAGCGAGATTAATGATAAGATATTTCGATAGATTTTTCATATTTTCATACCCTTTTCCAAGAAAAGGAACGTTTAGTTTATAGTTATTTCCCTCGTATAAACCGGGGAGTGATGAAATTATTGTATAAAATTACAAGATAAATTATTCTTCAGCAAGCGTTCTCGAAATATTCAGTCTATAAATATTAATTGATGGCAAGGCAGCAGCCAGGATACCAATAGCTAAAGCACCTATAAAAAGGTAGATCTCACCAGCTTGCACATTCATCTGATTTACATCAAAATGAAACTTTTTGCTTAACTGATTTGAAATCAGAATGATGCCTATTCTGCTCAAAACTACACCTGCTACAAAGCCAAACAAAGCTAATAACACTCCTTCTAATAACAGCATTAGGAACAAACGAGTTCGGCTTGCTCCCATTGAAAGCATTAAAGCCATTTCGTACTTACGCTCTTTCAGCGAATTATAAAGCGAAACAAAAACGCTGATGCCTGAAATAAGCATAATAACTGCAGCCAGTATTTGTAAACCATCAATACCAATTCCTAACAATTCGAACAAACGATTTACCTCAATAGATGGTAAAGCCGCCTGTAATTTTGAGTTCTGATTGATATTACGCGGCATACTCATTAAACCCATAGGCGAGCGGAATTTTATTAAGGCACTTGTAATTTCTCGTTTTGAGACATCCGATTCTTCAACTTCGTGCGGTTCTCCTTCTTCCTCGGAATGTTCAGCTTCTTTATGCTCATGAATATTCCATACACTGTTGAGGCTTGTTAAAACAAGGTTGTCAATTACAGAGTTATTAAACTCCAGAATACCTGATACTTTATATTGGGTTTCGCCATGCACCTCTCCTTCTGCATCTAATCCATGAGAACTCGAAAAAGTATCGCCTACTTTTAAGCCTGTATTCAAAGCTACTTGCGCACCTAAAACTACGTCTAACTCCTTTTTGAACAGGACACCTGTGGCAAATTGGGCTTTAAAATGCTCTAAATACTTTTTATTAGTTCCAACTATTCTGTAACCCTGGTAATTATCTCCCATTGATAGTGGAATCATTTCTTTTACTAAGGGATTCTGCGCAATTTCTTGTACATCACTCAGGTATACATTCCCGGTTGGATTGTCAATCTGATATACACTTGATAAAATTAATTGCAGTGGACTGCCTTTAGCACCTACAACCATATCAATACCGCTGATATTTTTTGCGAATTTATCTTGTAACTGCTTGCCTAGAAGTAATAGTAAAGAAATGATAGCAATGCCCAAAGTCATGAGCAGAACACATAAAAAACTATTGAGTTTTTTATCTAATATATTTTTCCAACTGATTTTTAGAAGCATCTTTTCTGTATTTTCAGTAATTAGTATAGGGTTTTATAAAAGCAGTGTGCTGAATCTTAAGTTTAGCTAAGAATGATTTTATTGCTGAATTTGTCTTTCAATCGGTGGTCATGAGTAACTATTACTAAGGAAGCGCCTATGTTTTTTGATTGGTTTTCCAGAAGGTTAATCACTTTCTCACAGTTTTCATCATCAAGGTTAGATGTTGGTTCATCTGCCAGTATTACTTCCGGATTATTCATTAACGCTCTGGCAATGCTTACTCTCTGTTGCTCTCCACCACTCAAAAGATTAGTCTTTTTTTCGAGCAAATCATAAAAACCTAAACTTTTGGCAAGTTTAACTGCTTGTTCTTTTGATTGTTTTTTGTCAGCCAAATAATTGGCCAGCAGAAGGTTATCCAAAACATTCAGCGAACTCACAAAGTGAGATTTCTGATAGATAATACCTAAATGTATGGCCCGCATTTTGGTGGCTTCTCTTGGATTCAAACGAGCAAATTCCTGGTTGTTTATCTGAATAGAGCCACTTTCGGGTTGAAGCAATAAAGCCAGAAGATGCAAGAATGTCGTTTTACCAGTGCCGGAATTGCCTAATATTAGTAAGGTATCGCGTTCGGCACAAGAAAAAGACGGGAAATTGAACTTCTTTTGATTATTATACGAAAATGTGAGGTCAGAAACAGTAAGCATTTAGGGTATTTTTGTTCAAAGATACATATTTGCAACCATATTGCACAAATGTTTCTTGTTGTGGTAATATAAATTTAACTCAAAACTACAAAGCGAGAATGTTTTCAGGAAAAAATTAGAAGGATTTTCTGAAAAATTAATTTAGTACTTTAAATTCCCTATAGTCTAATATTCAATTCATTTCTTTCTTTTTAATACAGTTTGTTTCATCCCAGCGAGCTGAGATTTCTATACGCTATTTAAATAATACGCTTATAGTTGATGTGTTAGCAGATGATTGGGATTTGAAAAAGTTTAATATATTCAATTCAAAAGCTAAAATTGTTAAAGAAGAATTGGATATTACACCTAATACTTTCATAACAACCTTGAAAATGGAAGACACTGCCGTCATGCTGAAAGCAGAGCATAAAAATATTTCGGAAGTAGCCTATGCCATAGGCTGCTTCCGATCCTGCATATTTCACTAGAGTCTTCAAAAAATATTTTGACGAAATCCCCCTTTGGGGCTTAGGGGTTCGTTGTTATTACTCTGTCTTCAGGCTCTTTACCGGATTCATCAATGCCGCTTTTATAGCCTGATAACTGATAGTTAATAGGGTAATAATGATAATCGCTATACCTGTAAGCCAATAGGTATTAAGACTATTATCAGTGTGATAAGCAAAATTTTTGAGCCACTTTTCTGTCCCCCACCATGCTATCGGGAAGGCTACTAACATTCCTACCAGGACTAATTTCAGGAAATCTGTTGAGAGTAATACCACAATATTACTTGCTGTAGCACCTACAACTTTTCGGATACCGATTTCTTTCTGTCGTCTCTGTGCACTGAACGCAGCTAAACCAAACAATCCCAAACAAGAAATTAGAATGGCTAGTATAGCAAAATACTTGGAAAGTGTTGCAATTCTTTGTTCAGAAGCATATAAAGTCTGATAATCCTGGTCTAAAAACTCATATTCGAAAGGCAAACCTATATTATAACTTTGATAGATTTTCTCTATCTGAGATAATGTTTCTTTTTCTGTACCAGCTTTAATTTTAATTAAAACATTTTGCGTATGAGGCGTATAAGCCAAGAAAAACGGGCCTACTTTATTGTATAATGATTCAAAATGAAAATCTCTGACAACGCCTACAATTTGTTTTTCTGTACCCCACATTTTTACCATTTTGCCAACCGGGTTTTTGATATTCATCGCCTTGACAGCGGTTTCATTAAAAATTACCTTAGTGCTGTCTGCTCCAAATTTCGGAGAAAAACTACGACCATTATCGACCCTTAATCCTAAAGTTTCCAGAAAATCATATTCCACATAAAAACCACTGAATTCAACTCTTTCGGTCTTGCCTTCCCAATCAATTCCACCTCCACCACTATGACTTCCGATCAGATTTCCACTCATGCTTGTTGCGTTAATTACACCACCTAAATTTCTTACTTCATTCAGAAATGCTTTTTGTTTTTTACCGATACTTCCTTCATTACTAAACTTGATGATATTATCTTTATTAAAGCCTAGGTTTTTCTGATGAATAAAGCTCATCTGATTGTAAATAACCATTACTGAAACAATAAATATGGCCGAGATAGTAAATTGAAAAACTACTAACCCTTTACGAGTCCAGAGTTCACCTAAAGAAGTTTGCAATTTGCCTTTCAGAATACTCACAGGTTTAAGACCTGACAGATAAAAAGCAGGATAGCTTCCGGCAAGAATACCAGTAAATAAGCCAATTCCGATGAAAGCAAGAATAATTGAAGTGTTAAATTGAAGTGTAATTTGTTTACCCGTAATAGTATTAAAGGCAGGCAAAGCCAGAAACACAATCAATAAAGCAATGAATAAAGAAATAAAGCTTATTAGGGTAGACTCACTGATATATTGAAGAATAAGCGCCCTTCGGCTGACACCAATTACTTTCCTGATACCCACTTCTTTCATTCTTCTTGTCGCCTTTGCAGTAGATAAATTCATGAAATTAATACAAGCGATAACCAGAATAAATAAGGCAATGATTGAAAATAATTTTACATATTCAATCCTTCCACCTGATGGAGTTCCATTTTCATAAACGTTGTGCAAATATCTCTCTGAATAAGGTTGTAGAAAAAGCTTGCCAATCCAGTTCAGATTTTTTTCTCCATACTGCGCTTTGAATTTATTTCTTACGAACTCCTCAATCTTTGCATCGAACTTATTTATATCAACTCCATCCTTTAGAGTAATGTAGACAATTACCCGATTACTATCCCAGTATTTATCCATTGAGTTATTTTCTATAAATACCTGAGTTGTGAGTAGAAAATCAAATTTCTCAGAGGAATGGCTATCCGGTTTTTTGAAAACACCTGTGATGGTATATGTGCCAGTATAGATTCCTTCATCCCATTTTAAGGTTTTATTAACTATATTTTTGGTTGTACCAAATAATTTAATAGCTAATTCATCAGAGATAACTAAGGAATATTTGTCATTAAGAACCTGTTTTTTGTTCCCCTGAATTAATGTGAAGGAGAAAACATCGAAATAATTCGGGTCGACAAATTTGCATTGTACTTTTACACTTTGTTCTTTATTGCTGATGATTCCACTCTTCAAACCATCAGAAGTAGATACAATCTGATCTATTTCAGGCATTTCTGCAGCTAATGCAGGAACCAGCAAATCAGAATTATTTTCATAAGTATCAATACCCAGCGGACCGCTTTCGACTGACCTACGCATAATATGGTATAAGCGATTTTTATTCTCATGAAATTGGTCAACACTGAGTTCATCATTGACCCAGAGAAAAATCAATAATACGCAGGCTAAGCCCATTGAAAGACCTAAAATGTTCAGAAAGGTAAAAAGGCGATCTTTGACCAAATTCCGCCAGGCGATTTTGAAATAGTTTTGTAGCATAGAAATGTTGGTTAATGGAAAAAGAAGAATGGAAAAAGGAAAAATATTCTGATACTTTTTCCTTTCTCTCTGTTCCATTCTCCATCATTCCGTCTTTAAAGACTTAACCGGGTTTACCGTAGCCGCTTTAATGGCCTGGTAGCTGACAGTTAATAAAGTAATACTTAATGCGCCTAAAATTGCCAGAGCAAATATCCACCACGAAATCTCTGCATGATACTCATATTTACTCAGCCAGTCGTTCAAATAGAAATAAGAGATTGGAATAGCTATAAG
>CBIHRH010000314.1:0-6233 GCA_966212365.1 uncultured Emticicia sp.
TTTATAATGTTGTTTCAGGCGGGCTGCTACATCTTTCTCCACGCAGTTCAATTCAATGGGTGTAAGAAACTCGCCATCCGGCAATTCCTGTAAACCATCTTTATTACCTGAAATTCCTGCAAATTTCTCCACATGGCTATACCAAGGGGCAATATCAGCATAACGGATAGGCCAATCAACTGCAAAACCATCACGTTTTGGCCCTTCAAAATCTAAATCGCTCCAACGTTGTGTTTGTCGCGCCCACATTAAGGATTTTCCTCCTACATGATATCCCCGTGTCCAGGTGAAAGGTTTTTCTTCTACAAAAGGCTGTATACCATCTTTCAGTGCAAACGGAAGCGTTTCTTCTCTTAAAAATGCTGCCCTACCCTTAGGGTATTGACTTCTTACATCTAAAGGTACTTGTCCGCGATGCTCAAAATCCCAGGGATTTTTCATAGCCGTGGGGTAGTCTGCAATATGTTTTATATCTCTTCCACGTTCCAGTACTATTGTTTTCAAACCTTTCTCACACAATTCTTTAGCTGCCCAACCACCACTAATACCAGAACCAATCACGATAGCATCGTAAGTATTTTGTTTTTTTAGATCTATTGCCAGATTTGCCATTCTATGTCGTAGTATAGGTGAATAGTTTATTTTTTTACAGAAACACAACCATAATAATGTCCTGGAGCCATATTGTAATGAAGAAACTCTGTTTGCACATACTCAGAGGTAGTATATCCAAGTATAGTCAGATTTTTAACAAGGTTGTAGAAATCCTTTAATTTGGTATCTTCACTTTTTTCAAAGCCCAACAAGATTTCGTGCTTTTGTTTTGTATCACAGGCAGCAAAAGCTTTACCGAATTGTTTTTGGGCTGTAGCATCTGTTGCAGATAATCCATTTTTAATATTCTCTGAAACCGGTGCTTCATAACAATCTTGCAGCATTTTTTGTAAAAAAGCGGGAACCCCTAAGGATTTCGCTCCTTTGGTAGAAGATTCAGGAATGATAGTTTCTATGATTACTTCGAGAATATTCTGTTCGGTGGTCTTAAAAAAATTGGGATTTATCGACAAGGAATTAGAGTTCCAGCCATTGGAAGCCCATGAAGGAATAGAGACAAGCCCACCTAATGCTAAAGTCAGGTCTCTGATAGCTATACGTCGGTTCATAAGGAGAATATTTGGATGGATAAATTTACTCTAAAATTTAATTCTTTTGAGGTTTTATGAGACAAAATTTAGTTTTGTATAGATTAAATAATAACACTAATGAAAAGACAAAAAAACTTTGTTGAAATGATGATAATTCTAGGATCAAAAGAGTGGGAGATTTCTAAAAAACATGTATTATTAAATAATTTTCATTCGCAGTGATTACAGTAAATAATAGTAACATCATTTATCAATTCAAAACTGGCTATTAAACATGACGAAATCATTAAACTGGACTAGAAAAGCATTTAACAGAAGTATCGAATTTAAAGATGAAAAAGGAGAACTTATAGGAACAATTGCTTTCAAAATATTTGACAGAGACGTAGAGGCCGAATTAAATGGCAAAAAAATCAGATTCGATGTGTATGGATTTGTGGATAAAGAAGTAGTCATTACCGACGAGAATAACCTGGAGGTAGGGAAAATTGATCTGGGTTTTAGAAATAAAGCTGTGGCACAGCTCGCTAATGGAGAAAAGTATATTTGGAAAAGAGCCGATTTCTTTATGAGAGAGTGGGAGCTCATACACGACCTACCTGATACAGATAATGACCCTGTGATTATCAACTATGACCGTGATAGAAATTTCCTTAATCAGGAAGGTAAAATCAGTATTTTAGAATCGGATGAAAACTCAGATTTACTCACCCTTATTGGATTTTTCATAGGGTTTTATTTTTTGAGAAGACGCAGTGCTGCAGCGGCAGTTGCTTTAGGGGTGGCAATAAGTTAAATACGGACCATTAACAGCAAAACAGATAATTATCAGACTAATTTATCTCTGATTGCCTTAGTAATAGCTTCGCCTTTTGAGTTGACATGCAGTTTCTGATAGATGTGCAGGATGTGCTTCTCAACCGTATTGATACTGATATCATAATGAAAGGCTATGAGTTTATAACTATCGCCCTCAACTAATCTTTGTAAAACTTCAATCTCCCGATTGGTTAAATCATAAGGATTAGTTTTAGGTTCCTGAAAACTAGATAAGACTTTCAGTGCGATAGAAGGACTCATAGCTCCACCACCTTGATATACTTCTCTGATACTTTCAATAATTTTATCGTCGGAAGTTTTCTTTAACAAGTATCCAACTGCACCTGCCTTAATAGCTTCAAAAATCCGATTAGTATCTTCAAACACGGTAAGCATTAATATTTTAGGTATTTTGCTTAGCTTTTTAGATAATAGGCTCGTTGCTTCAACGCCAGTCATGAAAGGCATTTCTATATCCATCATAATCACATCTGGTTGTTCAGAATTAACGTCTTCTAATATATTCAATGGATTTTGATGAGTTCCTGCCAGAATCATATCTTCGCACGATTCAATAACCCAAACCAGTGTTTCACTCAACTGAGCATTGTCTTCATAAATAGAAACTCGTATCATAAACTGCTGCAATATTGTACGCAAAAATAGAAGATAATGTATTACTAATAAATGGTGTATTTATGTGATAGAAAGGCTAAGCCTTATGGAAGTTCCTATTTCCTGAGAAGAAAGGATATCTATTTTTGCACCAATCTCAGAGGCTCGCAATTTCATGTTTTTAAGCCCGTTTCTAGTAGTATTCATTAAGGTGTCAAAGCCTTTACCATTATCTTGAACTAGTGTTATTATATCCTTTTTATCTTTTGTAAAATGTACACTTGCCTGATTAGCTTCTGAGTATTTAACCAGATTGTTAATGGCTTCTTTTATAATCAGATACAAATTCCTTCGAATCTCCATCGGCAGAGTTAAATGTTCAATTCCTTCATCAACCGTAAAGTCAAGAACTATATTCTTTGATTCCGCCAAAGGAATGGCATATTCTCTTAAACGAAGTAAAATTCCTTTCAATGAATCGTGCACAGGATTAACTGACCAGATGATTTCATCAACAGATTCCATCACATGTTGTGAATCAGAATGAATCTTTGTGAACATTTTATTGCTCTTATCATTATCAGCAATTGCTGTTTGATTCTTAGCCATTCCACTAATCAACAAAATACTGCTTAGTGTACTTCCAATCTCATCATGTAAATCGGATGCTATTCGGTTGCGTAGCTTTTCAGCTTCCTGTAATCGCTTTAGTTTATTTCGATTAAGAACGAAGATGGTAAATACACCAATTAATAAGAATAATAATATGCCCCCGATGATGATGCTTTTATTCAGTAATGAAGACTTTGCATTTTTTTCGTTGAGTAGGGTTATTTCCTGTTCTTTTTGCTTAGATTCGTACTTCCTCTGTAGCTCTTCCGTATTTTTAGCAGTCTCCAGTTTAAAGGTAGAGTCTTTCGCCATGTCTGAAGCAAGTTTGTATTCATAAGCCTTTTGATAATTTTTTAAATCTGCATAGAAGATAGATATATTTTCGTTGATACTATAAAGCGAGTTTATATCCTTGATTTCCTTAGCTAATGCTAATGATTCTAAATAATATTTTTCGGCCAGTGCATTTTTCCTTTGCTTTGAATACAAATCACCCAGGTTATGATAAACTATTTTCAGCGACTCGGGTGCGTCCAACTCTTTGGCAAATTTTTCACTTTTTTTAAGGTAAGCTTCTGCTTTTTCAAATTCATTTTGCGCAAAATATAAACGACCCAAATTAATCAGGAAATCAGCCTGCAAAAGTTTATAGTCGGCTTCTTCTGCCATTTTCAGTCCTCTTAAAAAACAATCGATTGCCTCTTTAGGTTTTTTAAGCAGTTCATAGAGGTTTCCTATACTATTTTCGGCAATGGCAATATAAACCTTGTTGTTATTTTCTTTTTCTATTTGAAGCGCTTTCTGATAATAGTTCATGGCTTCATCATATTTTTTGTAATGCTGCAAATTGTTGGCAATACGGTCATAAGGGCTACTTTTAAGCGGGCGTAAGTTATTCTTCTCCTGAAAATCTATCAGTTCCATAGCATATTTTGTTGCATTTTCTCGATCACCTAATGCACCATAGGCTATGCTGATATTATTTAAAGCATTCTGATATGTTTTTTTGGGAAGCTTATATTTTTCAATAATCAGAATACATTTCTGAAAGTAATCGAGAGCCGCATCATATTTTTGTTTAGAGTAGGCTAAGAACCCTCTTGAATTCATTGCTCTATAAAAACCTGTTCCAAAATAAAGTTTCTTACTTAATGATTCTAAAGCAGTAATTCCCGAATCAGCTGCAGCATATTCACCATGCTGAATGCTTTGAAAAGTAAATTCACTAAGGGCCAAAATGTAAGTGGTATCTCGCGGACTGGTTTTTAAGAAAACCTTAAGAGAATCAATGGTTTTAGGAAATTGGGCATAAGAATCAAATCCAAAGAAGAGAAACAAGAAGAAGAGTAGGAAGGATTTTTTCATAGTAAGTATCTGGCATGTATCAATAAAGGTAGTGTACCGATACAAAAATAAGATTTTTCATGAAAAAATTATCATTTACTCAATGTGAAGAAAAAATACTGAGTAAAAAATAAATTCTACAACCAAATCACCTCAATTATTTCCTCTCTCGTAACAACAGTGGTATGTTTTACTTTTGAATTACGCTTCAGTATTATGGAGTTATGCTTCACTCTTTGTGCGTCTTGTGAAAGTACCAGATAAGGTGTTTTTTTGTAGAAGACAGTTACTATATCGCCTTCTCTTACGGCAATCTCAATTTGCTGTTCATTTTCTGAAACAGATAGTGTTCTTGTAATATTCCGGTTTTCTAATGGTTCCTTTGGTGGATTCTGAATAAGGTCTAAAGCTTTAGCTGCATTCGGGATACCATATCCTAGAAAATTATTACCAAACGGATACAGACTGGAAGATTTTTGCAGATAAGTTTTAATTTCCCTATTGGTTAGTTTAGGATTGGCCTGTAACATACAAGCAACGAAACCGGTAATGACAGGAGCAGCCAATGAAGTACCGTATAATGAGTAGCAAGCTACATTAGGTTTAAGATATTCCAAGAAATCAGGGCCGATGCTACTATAGCCCAGTTTAAGACCAACTTCGTTTGTTGCGCCTACAGCAATCGTTCCTTCTGCATCAGCGGGGGTTGAGATAATTTTCCAATCTCTGTCGTCACCCTCATTTCCTGCTGAAACAACTACGATAATGCCTTTTTCTTCGGTTGCTATTTTGGCAGCACGCGCAATCGTGCTAGTAGTACCATTCATCTGGTCAGGTTTATAATCTTCTTTCGGATTCGAAAATCCTTTGGCATAGCCCAGAGAAGTATTAATCAGTCGAACCCCCAGGCTATCCATCCATTCCATTGCCGAAACCCAATTATCTTCTTCACCACGAAATTCCCGGCCTCCGGTGTCAGTTCTCGCAAGATAAAACTTAGCTTGCGTAGCCAAGCCAAATTGCAGCTTCTCATCCATTGATTTACCTGTGATTGCCGTCAGAACTTCGGTACCATGAAAATCTGATGAAGTTTCTTTCTCATCAAAATGATTGATTTTATTAGGGTTAATATAATCCCTAATCCCTAAAATCCTATTCTCTGTAAACAAATGCCCTAACGCAGGGGACTCACTTACGCCATAGTATCCAGCATCAATTACACCAATGGTGATACCTTTTCCGTTCAGTCCTGCTTGCAGGAAGCCCTCAATCCCAACCTGCTTCATTACATAATCAACCCGTAAATCATCTTCGGCTTTCTGGTGTTGTTTCTCAGGATTTGTTTTGGTTACTATTAATTTGCTCTCAATCGGAATTATTTCCTGAACAAAAGATAAACTTTTTATATATTGTATCTGTGAATTAGTAAGATAAGAAGAAATACCATTCAACCACTTAGATTGATTGATAGCTGAAATACCATTCGATAGTAGTTGGCTGGTATATTTTTTATTAATTGGTAAGTCAGTCGTTTGGGTTTCAGGTATACCTAAATTCCTTCTGTTTTCTTTACATGTTTCAGAAATTGCAGCTTGTGTATTTAATTCTTTATCTTTGAAAAGAACCCAGTATTTTTGCTGCGTGAATCCATGTAACGAAACGAAAACAAAGAAAAAAAGAAATTGCCCAACCCTTGTC
>CBIHRH010000315.1:0-6187 GCA_966212365.1 uncultured Emticicia sp.
AATGTTCAAAATAAACTTCTATACTGTAATGGCTCCGCCTGGATAAACCCGGAAACTGGCACAGCATTTACCCCTACTCCAGCCTATCAGGCAAAAAACAGTGTTGGTATTACGCTAACAAGTTCTATGACAGTAGTGCCATTTATCAATGAGTATTTTGATATAGGCAATCATTTTGCATTAACTAATGAGGGCGAAAACCCGAATACATTCGTGGCTCCATACAAAGGAATTTATGGCTTTCTTTTTCAGGCAAAAATTAATCTTTTAGATAATTTCACACCTAATAACAATACCAGGATAGTAATAGCATTCTCCAATACTTTTACAGGAGGCACAGATAATTTAACTTACAATATTCCTGTCAATGCAAACGCTGACGAGCAAGTGATTAGTATTCCAATCGTTGCTCAAATATATGATACAAGCAAAGTTAAATTGCTCGCTTATATTGCTAATAAGCCCGCTTTCGGCTTGATTTCATTACAAGGTTTGAACTTTAACGGCTATCTCATTACGAGAAATTAATTGAGATAAAGATTACTGTGCGGGTAGAAGCAAAAGTAGTTGAATTAGTTTAGCAACATTACCTGTTCTTAATTTTCCAACACCGCATTCTTTAAATTCACCCTAAGGCAAAAATATCCAATTATTCCGGCAACAAGTGATGACAGCAGAATGATAAATTTGGCATTGTTGATAATGGTGGCATCGTCAAAAGCCAATAAAGTAATAAATATAGACATTGTAAAGCCTATACCACCCAGAAATCCTACACTGCCTATAGCTTTCCAGTCAAGGTCGTTTGGTAGTTTACAGACATTCAATTTTACGGCTATAAAAGCCAATAGAAAAATCCCCAAGGGCTTGCCTATAATCAGACCTGTAGCGATGCCGATACTATAAGTTTGTGCCAATATATCACCAATATTGCCGCTAATGCTGATTGCTGTATTAGCCAGAGCGAAAACCGGAAGTATTAGAAAAGCCACCGGTTTATGTAAAAAATGTTGCAATACATAGGAGGTCGATTTTTCATCTCCATTACCAAAAGGTATAGTGAAAGCTACCAGTACACCTGTAATGGTAGCATGTACTCCCGAATTTAACATAAAATACCACATAGTCACCCCACCAATCAAATAGGGTATCAGGTTTCTTACTTTCAGTCTATTCAGTATCAGCAAGAGAGCAAAAATACTAAAGGCAATCAGCAGATTACTCCAAAGTAAGGTTTTCGTATAGAAAATAGCAATCACCAGAATTGCACCAAGGTCATCAATAACGGCTAAAGCAGTCAGGAAAATTTTCAGTGAAGCCGGTACTTTATCATTGAGCAATGAAAGTACGCCAAGAGCAAAAGCAATATCAGTAGCCATCGGTATACCTGCTCCTGCCTGAGTTGCAGTACCCCAGTTAAAAACTAAAAACAATAAGGCTGGCACGAGCATACCACCCAACGCTCCGAAAATTGGTAATAAGGCATCTTTTATATTAGATAGTTCACCTATATAAATTTCTCTTTCCAATTCTAACCCAATCAGCAGGAAGAAGATTGTCATTAGTCCATCATTTATCCAGTGCTCTAACGAATGTCCTGCCAGTTGTGCATGCCATATATGCATATAACCATTCGCCAGGCTTGAATTGGCAATTAGTAAAGAAATAATAGTACAGGCAATCAGGACAAGTCCCCCTGCTTTTTCGCTTTCAAAAAAATCCTTAAACAGACGTGTCAATCGCATATTTTCGCTACTTTGTGTGACTGCGAAAGTAAGGATTTATTTTTAAATATGGAGTAAGGAACAAGGAGAATGAAGCAAGCAAAAGGAAGATATTAAATCAAAAACTCAGATTGACGATAATAGCATATAAAGTAAATTTTTAAACATTGTGCCTATAACCCTAAATAGCAAAGCCTATCCCATTCATGGTAGTGCTTCCTTTTATCATTCTCCATGTTCCATTCTCCAATCAATTCTGTCGCTCACCAATGCAATAACATAATCCGTCAGGGGCTACTACAAAAAATACTCTCCATAATGTAGTGCCATGCTTATGAAAATCAATCTCCGGATTTTCCCGATTCAGACCATTTGCTTTTAGTTCTTTGAAAGCATCTTCTACATTATTTACTTCAAAAAAACAGCCATCCTGTGTTGGGTCTCCCCCATTTTCAGATAGGCCTATTTCAATTTCATCTCTTTTCAGTGTTGCTGATTTATGGGGAGTAACGGATTGTGCTATTTTCTCAAATCCCATTATTGTTTCATAAAACTCCAATGAAGTATCAAGATTTTCAACAGGTAGGTTCATTTTATCCTGCTGATATGGCCACGCGTTTTTATAAATTACTTTAGCTGTTTTCATGTGTTTATTTTTTAATCAATATGGAAAATGGAACAAGGAAGAAGTATCAACTCAATTTCTCAATTCATTCCTTTAAAATTCTCTGATATTGTATAAATTATAGTGTAAAATTTATCGTAATGTATCCTGAGTACTTGATATTATATTAATCAATAGTATGAACTAATTCTGCTCTGTGCTCTTTGTCCAAATCATGACCGCTCCTACCAACACCAGCCAACTCACTAACCCAAAAATAAAGATTCTGAACCCAAAAACACTGATAAAATTAAAATTTGTGAAAACGCCAATCATGCCAAAGGCAATAATAATAAAACCATAATAGCCTATCCATTTGGGTAAAAGAGCTTTTGTTACAATTATGAATGACCATATGCCAATGGAAAAAACACAAGCCCCAATAAAAATATAATCCATTGCAGCGTTAAAATATCTGCCATAACCCAGGATAACTTTCAATACTGCCTCATCAACTCCTGTTTTATAATATCTTTCTACGAAATAAGGCAATACTATACCATTAATAGAGGCCGCTATCATGGCTGCTATTAGCCCTGCACAAAAAACGAAAAAAGACAGCGTTGATACTCTCCCAGGCGTTTGCAAGTGTATGGATAAGCCCCAGCTACCAAAGCCTACAAATGGCAGGCAAAAAATAGCAAGCGAATGCGAGAATACAATAGCACCTTTAGTATGAGTGATATGTTCCATGCTTCCACCGCTTGGGTGCAGTATCATGGTGATGGTAGCTAATAATGAGCCTGTCAAAAGGCATAAAGCAGTGGTTTTTCTGAATTGAGATTCCATACAATTGTTTGTCCGAAATGAGTCACAAAAATGATTCATCGCAGCAAAACCATCACTTGATTCAAATCAAGAAATGCAGGTGATCAATAGATGCCTCGTACTCTGCTCAAAGTTTCAGGTGTGATTTTCAGATAAGAAGCTATCATTTTCAGAGGGAACTCTTGTAGCAGTTGTGGTTTTGTTTCTACCAGATGGTTGTATTTTTGAAGCGGTGTAAGAGCGTTATCAAAATAGTGGATGCGAGCCATGCCCTGTTCCATCACTTTGCCTAATTGGAAAAAAATAGGTGAGATTTCAATAAGATGATGTAGTTTGTGGATTGTGAGTTCAAAAACCTCACAGTCGGAATATGCCTTGATTTGGGTGGTGGAGGGTTTCTGCCCGACAAAGCTCGGGTAGTTCATTATCCAGTCGCCATCAATATAGAAATCAATTATATTCTCTTCAATATCATTCATTGAAAATTGATAAACTGCCCCTGACACCAAAAGATAAACAGATTGGCAAATGGCACTTTCGGCCAATATTACATCATTTTTCTTAAAGTGCTTTCTTACCAATAGCTTTTCTACTATGGCAATATCTTCAGATGTAAATCTTCCTATTTTCTTTAAAGATGCCTGAAGCATGATTTTGAATATCGATTGTCAATTTCAGAACGTTGAGTTTACTATCAAAAGCAAAGCGGAACCTTTGCAGTTTCTATATGCATCATCGAAATATTCGGATGAATATAAACTTATAAAACAGACTTATTGAATCTCTCTGCCTTTCCTCCTAGCCAAATGCCTACTCATGTGGCTCTACATGTATCAATATCTGCTCTAACTCAGGTATTTGGGTTTGTAGATAATCTTTGAGGTTATGTGCTACCGTATGACCATCTTTTACAGTTATGTTGGCATCAACCACAATATGCAAATCTACGTGATATTTCATGCCGGTTTTTCTGACAAAGCACTTCTCAGTATCTATCACACCTTTCACTTCTAAAGACTTCTCTCTAATAGAGGCAATGACATCATCATATAGATTTTCATCCATAATCTCGCTTAGAGCCGGACGAAAAATCAGATAGCAATTATAGAGGATGAATCCAGAAGCAAACAAAGCTGCCCAGTCATCGGCTGATTCATACCCTTTACCTAAAATTAAAGCGATAGAAATACCAATAAATGCTGCTACAGATGTTATAGCATCGCTCCGGTGATGCCAGGCGTCGGCTTTTAATGAAGAACTATTCGTTTCTTTACTTCTTCTGATAACAATCTGATAAGAAGTTTCTTTCCATGCTATAATTACACCCAATACTACTAAAGTCCAGGTTTTAGGAAGTTCGTGAGGGGTCCTGATTTTTTCGATACTTTCATAAGCTATTAAGGTTGCCGAAATTATCAGAAAACCTACTACCAGAAAGGTAATCAATGGCTCGATACGACCATGCCCATAAGGATGATTTTTATCAGCAGGACGACTTGCATATTTTATTCCCAGAAGTACAAAAAGAGAAGCAAAAATATCAGTTGTTGATTCGATAGCATCGGCAATGAGCGCATAAGAATTACCGAAAAATCCCGCCAGCCATTTGGTGGCAGCTAAGCCTATATTGCCAAAAATACTAAAGTAGGTAGCTTTTAATGCTTTGTCTTCGTGAGTATTTGCCATCTATAATGGATTGTTGAGAAATCATTTTACATTTCAGAGCAATTTGCTGAAATTTCTGCAAAGGTAAGACAAATGATTTAATATTGTCGATTTTGAACGGTCCGCCGTGTAGATTGCCGAGTATAGATTTTTAATTCGACAATCTGCACGGTGGACCGTTCAAAATCAACAATAGGTTTCACGTTTTCTGCTTTAATTTACCTCAAAACATATCCCATTCCAAATACTGTATGAATTAATTTTCTCTCAAAATCCTTATCAATTTTCTTTCTCAGATAATTAATATATACCTCCAGATAATTAGTTCTTCTATCAAAATCGACATCCCATACTTTTTCGGCTATCTGCGCTTTTGAAAGTACTCTTCCCTGATTTCTCAAAAGATACTCCAATAGTTTAAACTCTTGCGCTGTCAGTTCTATAATTTTATCACCTCGTTTCACACGCTTGGTATCCAGATTTACTTCTAAATCTTCAAACTTTAATATTGCCTGGGTTATTTGTATATCTGAGCTACGCTTAATAAGTGAGCGTATTCTAGCCAATAACTCTACGAAACTAAAGGGTTTAAGCAGATATTGATCGGCTCCTGCATCAAATCCGGCAACTTTATCATTTATCTCTCCCATAGCCGAAAGTATTAGAATCGGCACTTTGATGCCAGACTCTCTCAATTCACGAATCAGCGTATGCCCATTTATACCGGGAAGTATAATGTCAGTAATAATAACTGCATATTTATTTCGCAAGGCCAATTGCTTACCTATTAAGCCGTCGTAGGCTATATCAACTTCATAAAAATTCTCTTCCAAACCTTGCCTGACTACCTGCACGGTCTTGAAGTCATCTTCTATCAATAATAATCTCATTGAAAAATAACTCCTCTAATAAAATTCTAATAATATGTTAAGCCATTTCTAATAACTGTGTTAGAAATTTGTTTGCAGGCAGTCAATATCAATCTAATACATCTAAGCCTGGTCAGATAGTAGCTTAGGATAAGTTGATAATCTAATCTTATTAGCCGGAGTTTATTTTTTACATCTGGAGTAGTTAAACAGCAAAAAATTATTTCTGTGCAGCAAATATAAGAACCAAATTTTAATTGAAAAGCTTTTCAAAGATTTTCTAATCTTCTTTTTGCTAAAGTTTTAAAACACAAACTTATCCCTTATCAGGATAAGTACACCACCACATCTCTGACTACTAAAAACGCTGATGCTAAGCAATTTATTGAGTGCTTTAATACAAAAATATTAAAGCATCGTATCAGTTTTGTTCAGGCAATAATATGTGTTTTTATTAGATGTCGCATTTGTTGCCAGGTCACATCCCAAGAATGAGT
>CBIHRH010000316.1:0-6173 GCA_966212365.1 uncultured Emticicia sp.
CGGGTTGTTCTGCGAACCTAATAAAGGAGTTTTTAGCAGGAAAGCAATTACTATAATTAATATCCCTAAACCTGCACCAATCCATATATTAGAGCGAGGCTTTGCTGTTTTTATAGGTGGGTGATAGGTTTCGGTATTGGTAACAGAGATAGGATTTTCTAATAATTTCTGAGTCTTGAAATCGTGCCAGCCTGTATAGCCGATAAAGATGGTTAGGGCATTGAGCGTAGAGGTTTGTGGCAGTCGGTCGAACTGCCCGTTCAGAATACGTTTGAGCGTAGAAAGGCTGATAAGAATTTTGGTTTTTGCTTCAATTGCCTCACTTAAATATTCTATATCACGCTGCGAAAGCCTGTTATCTTCCGCATATCCCATTTGTTTTTTTAACTCAAACAAACAGCGTTGCACCAGTTCTTTATCTTCTATCGTATTCATTTTGAATGTGTTTTGACCCGAATTGAACGGCTTTTGATTGTAAAAATACAATGAAAAATTTAGTTTTTTGTATGGTCAACCTATGAACAACCCAGGCACCAATCTCTTATACTTATGAAGACGTATTATAAAGTTATTTTGCTAACCGGATTTATTGCAGGCTCTTTAGACCTGACAGGGGCCATCATCTCCTCAACTATCATGAATGGGAAATTCCCAAGTAAGATATTTCATTATATCTCCAGTGGAATATTTGGCAAAGAAGCCTTTAGTGGTGGCAATATCATGATTCTTTGGGGCTTACTGTTCCATTATTTCATAGCCTATACTTTTACTTTTTTCTATTTCTGGATTTATCCTAAAGTCGGTTTCCTGCATATGAATAGAATAGTTTCGGGTATTTTATATGGAGCATTTGTGTGGGTGATTATGAACAAGATAGTGGTGCCATTATCGAATGTTACACGCGGACCATTTAATATAACCCAGGCTATTGTAGGCATGGTAGTATTGATGCTGATGATTGGGCTACCGATTGCCTTTAATGCACATAAATATTATGCTTTAGAGTAAGAAACTATTTGAGTTAAATTTTTTGAATCAAAATGAAGTATTTTTCGCAAAGACAAGGTGTTAAAACCGCAGTTTGGCAGAGCCAAATGAGGATTTTAACAACGCAGTATTTGCAAAAAATAACCATTTTGAACAAAATAAGATTAACTCAAACAGTTTCTAAATTAACTCAACTCGTTTACAAACCCACTGCAAGCTTATGAAAAAGCTTTTTGACGCATGCGGTCAGGGGCATCACCAAACCACTTTTTAAACGAATGTATAAAGGCTGCTGGCTCAGAGTAGCCTAATACATAAGAAATATCGGTAATTGTGAACCGATTATGTCGGATCAAAAGATTGGAGATTTGTTTACGTAAGTCATCGGTAATTTGTCGGTAAGTAATGTTTTCTATAAGTAAGCGTCGTTGAAAAGTGCGAGGTGTAAGGTGGAATGCATCTGCTACACTGGCGAGGTCTGGTAATTCGGGTTTTGCTAAGTGTAGCGATGCTATTTTTACTTTATTGGCAAAGCTCTCTTCCGATTTCAGGCCTTCAATCAGTTTCAGATATTCCGGAATCAGCACGTCTAACTGCTGCCTGCTTCTATCATGTAGAGTTGCCTTCAAAATAGTAGGTGTAAAATTCACCGAATAGTTATCAGCTATCAGCCAATCTTCAGGATAATCTTTTGAGAAAAATGGTGAGGTTTTAGTAATATTCACCTCTTTAGTAGTCATCAGATTAACTTCTCTGGCAATCACAGTAAGGATATTTTCCAGAATGATGCGGTTAGCTTCTGTTCGGTTATTGTCAATATTTAATACAATACTAACTGAATCAGCATCGACTTTCGTTTCAATATTCACAATAGGAAATGTAGCGGTCATATACATATGCAAATAATACAGCGCTTCCTCTATGGTAGTCGCTTGTAAGGATAGTCGATAAATAAGTCCTAAAGCGCCTAAATTCAGGAAATTACCCAGCCTAATACCTAAACGTTCTTCTTTCAATTGCTTACTAATGGCGTCAATAACCATATAAAAATCGTCATGGCTTATCGTTTCTGTTTCATCCAGAAAATTAACAGGAGGCTTCCCCATTAAACTAATCACGTCCAGACAAGAGATGCCTCTCATATAGGCATATTCTATCACATGATGCAGATGCAGTGCCAATATTTTCATTTTGTCGTGAATTATCAATCCTGAGTAATGAGGCAAATCTACCTTTGTTTCATCATTAAACATTGATATAATATGACAACTTTAAAAAATGTATTGTTGATTAATGCCCTTAGCTCTGGTGCTACAGGTCTTTTATTAATAGAGTTCCCGTCTTTTACAGCCCAACTCTTTGGCGTATTGCAAACGATGCCTTTTATGGCGACGGGTATTTTTCTGGTAGTTTTCTCTTTATTGGTCTATTATGCTTCTCGCCAGAAACCAGCCAATAAAACATTAGTTCGCTGGATTATCGCCTTAGATATTATGTGGGTTGCTGACAGCCTGATTGTTGTAGGAGGACAATTATTTGATTTTACTCTGATTGGATATGCTCTTACCTCAGCAGTGGCTTTGTGGGTAGCCTTGATGGCTTTCTTGCAGATAAGGGGGTTGAAAGAAAGGCTTGTTTTGAAAGCAGAGTGATTTTGGTGGAAGAAACCCCATCCCTAGCCCTTCCGCGCGGCGTCCGCCCCAACAGTGGGGAGGGGGACAAAAGCCTCTCTCCCCATTGTTGGGGAGAGACGGTCGGCCGCTGCCGTTGGAGAGTGGGGTTATTCCCCCTCCGCCACTTTTTTCAATTCATCCAATACATAGCCCCAATCTCCCTCCGAACGCTCCAAAGCGGCTTCGTCTTTATAACCGTCTTGTGTGATAGTCAAAAGTGTTTTATCGCCTTGTTCTTCTACTGTATAGCTGATATTAGCATAATTTTCAGGAATATCCACTGTGCCACTTAAATTGCTCCAGTAGTTGTAGGTCAATGATTTTTCAGGTTCAAAGGCCAATACTGTTCCCTTGTCTTCATAAGGTTTATCGTCCCACATGCCTGAAAATACTATTGGGCTTCCTACTTTCCAGTCGGTTTTGGTTTCTGTACCGAAGAGGTATTTTTTAATTTTTTCCGGATTAACCAAAGCATCCCAAACATCTGCTTTTGGTGCATTTATAGCAATCGTTTTTTTCAATTCTCTTGACATGATTGTATCAGGTTTTATGTTATTTGACAGGTTCTCTTAATATGGTTTTTAACTTTTCGGGTGCTGTTTTACGAAAATCTGAAAGATAGATTTCATGATGTAAACCATTTCTTACTAATTGATGGGCTTCCGAAAACCGCATGATTTGCTTAAGACTTTCCGGCTCTTTATCAAATGGCCCTATGTGTAACATTTGTATGCATTTACCTTCTTCCATTTCATACAATTCTACTTTTTTCGCCAAAGTAATCTGTTTTTTTGTAGCCACTTCATCAGCTATTTGTTGAATGGCTTCTATAGTTACATATTCTGGCAGTCGAATCAACATTCTGTAATGCCACTCGCTTCTGGGTATTTGCGTTGGTGAATCGGCCATTGGTATGTCTTTGTATTTAGCCTCATCAAACCACCACAATCCCTCTAATTTTGCCACTACAAAATCCTGTTTTTGTGCTTTATACCAGAATTTTATCCCATAAGCTGTTGCATATAATGCTTGCAAGTTATCTGCGTATTCCGTGCCTGAGGGGTCACCTTTGCCTACAATTGATAAATATTTTGCAGCTTCTATCTGCACCAAGGCAGGTTTGGTTGTGGCTGTATAATAAGCTTTGTATTGTTTGCCTAAATCTAGTTTTTCCATAATTTTGGGTTTTAACCCCATCCCAACCCTTCCACGCGGCGTCCGCCCTAACAATGGAGAAGAGCTAAAAGCCCTCTCCCTATTGTTGGCTACTGTATGCCCACATCTTGGTTTTGTGCAACTTCTCTCTCGCAGAGGAAACTTAAACGCAAAACTTGTGGGTAAACAGTAGCTACTGTTGGAGAGAGGAGATGGGATGTGGAGTCAAAAACTTTCATCTGCACTAGGGCCATAGCTACCCGGAATCGGAATATCTAATAATCGCAAATAAACTCCTAATTGTGCTCTGTGGTGGATAATCTGACTGAAAGACATACGTAATACATCAATTTTAGGGCTTACATCATAGATAGTATCACCGCTGCGAAGGGTCCAGTCTTCATGAAGTTTATCGGCATACTCTTCTTTCAGATAGGCTCTACCCTCTTCCAGCGTTCTTTCAAAATAATCTAATAAATCTCCTGTATTACTCACATTTTCCTGTTGATATGGGTTATTGGCGAAGTCTAACTCATCGGTTGTTAGTGCCATTTTTATCCATGATGGTAACTCGGCAATGTGTGTGGCTAAGCGTTTAATGGTCATGCTTTTTTCGTGTGGCTTCCAGTCATACTTGTCGTTTGGAACAATCGCTAACATTTTGCGTGTGGTTTGAGCTTCCTGCTCCAATTGTCTTGAGAATTGCTGAATAATAGTCATAATTATGTCGTGTTTTAGTTTACCTTACAAAGTAAATACACGCCACTGACAACCCTATGGCAGTCGGTTTTTGGAATTTTAAAAAAATTTTGGGATTTTGGATATACTTCTTTGCGCATTTCACCGACTGAAGTCGGTGGCTAAGAAAAAAAAGGAATTATTTATATATGTAAGCCGGACTTAAGTCCGGCGATGCGTGAAAAATACCTTTGTTGTCTTAGACGGAGAATTCTATTCGCTGTCATTATTGAATAAGAAGAAAAACCTAATACTCCACTGGCAATTGATAATCACTCAATTTAATATGGCTCTCTTTTCTGAAAGGCATTCCCATATCATTGATACTCCGGATGCGTGAAACCTTAAAATCGCGATATTCTTCCCGTAGATGGCACCAGGCTATCATGTGCCAGCTAAAAGCATAGAAAACTAATCCAATAGCTTCCACCTGTCGCCTACTGATTTCTTCTTTCATATTGCTATACTGAATATCAAGAATATGTCTGGAAATAATAGCATTCTGAATCGTGCTCAGATATTCAAAATCATTATTCAAGCGTTGAGGTACCTGCAGTTTGATATTATCGGTCAGTAATTCTACTTTTTCTTTCTGATTGCTTCGCAGAACTGATTTTACTTTATTGAGCGCAGATGAATAATGTTTTCTGATAGATTTATCGGCAAAACCCATCGTGACACTTTCCATGAGCAAAAGTGCATTGGCTTCTTCGATGCTGAATGCTACCGGAGGCAGGAAATACCCCGGTACAATAAAATACCCTTTCTGATTCTCAAAACTCACTGGAATACCCAATTCTCCCAACGCTTTAATATCCCGATAAACTGTGCGGACACTGATTTCAAATTTCTCAGAAATACTCTCAGCACTCACAAATTTTCTGGATTGTAGCGTAGTTACAATAGCCATCAGGCGGTCGATGCGGTTCATGGGCTAGATTAGTAGTAGATTTCACACCAAATTTAGCAAAGTATTTACACCTTTAAAAGCCTATTTTACTCCCACAAATTCGGTCTTTGTCAGAAACTCCTGTCTTGCCCCCTTTAAACCTTATAATTTTGAATCGTTAATCAGGCACAAGACATCATTAATCATTAAAACACCTTTAGAAATGAAAAGAATTATTTTAACTATCAGCTTTTTATCTTTAATTTTCGTCAAGACTTTTGCTCAGAAAGCCGAGTATGTATCAGCTATGGAAAACGCCATTACCTTATTGAGTGAATTTGAAAATACTGAAAACACGAAACAAGGTGTAAGCCAACTGGAACGCATTGCAGCCGCCGAACCTAAAGAATGGCTACCAAATTATTGGGCAACCTATGGCTTAACCAACCTTTCTTTTGCTGAGCCCGATGCCGATAAAAAAGATTTATTATTAGATAAAGCCGATAAATTTCTGGTCGCAGCCGAAAAGCTACAACCGAATAATGATGAAATAGAAGTAATGAAAGCGTATGTGGCTGGTGCAAGAATGGCCGTAGCGCCACAAGATCGCTGGCAAAAATATGGTGGAGCCGTAAGCACAGGCATACAAAATGCCTATAAACTAAACCCTGAAAACCCAAGAGCCAAATTACTGGAAGCGCAAGGCATTTTCTTTACGCCGGAAGCCTATG
>CBIHRH010000317.1:0-6172 GCA_966212365.1 uncultured Emticicia sp.
TATTAACTTATTTTATTGTCTTCTCGCCTGTGGAGATAATGAAACAAAACAGCACCAGAAGATAGATAAGAAATCAAATATTACTCAAATCAAGGGAGAAGACTTTAATGTCTTTCTGGAAAGATTTAGTTCTGATAAAGATTTTCAACTTTCCAGAATTCAGTTTCCATTAATCAGTAAATATTATGATTATGATACTGATAAGATTACAATTGAATCTACTTCGAAAAAAGAATGGGAGTTTTTCGATTTAAACAACTTAGACAAAAAGAAGTATATAAAGAGAGTGGTTAAAGAAAATCATAGAAAATATGTATTAAATATTAAGATTGATGATACAGGTGTGTATGTAGACTATATTTTTGAGTTAATAAATGGTAAATGGTTTATGACCACAACATTTGACCAAAGCACTTAAGAATAAGAAAAGTTGAAAGTGAATTAAGTAATCTTGATTTGGATTAAAACATCCAACAAAAAATCATCCAAACTGTTATAATCATGTAATCTCTAAATTTAACCATAAATTCAAGCAATGATTAAATCAATTATTACGTTTCAGGCATTCTTAATGAGTATCTGGGCGTTGTTTTCGGTAATTAAAACAGATGAAGCGAGTCCGGCTTCAAAAATCACTATCTGCCATACACCTCTTGAATCGCTACCAGAGAAAGAGGGTATGAAACAATTTGCGCTTGATCCTGCCTTTCAGGCTCTACACCCTGCACCACTACCATTCAACTATGATGCCGTTGGCCAGAACATTACTTTTAAAACACCCGATGGCGTGGATGCCAAAGGCTATTTTATTAAAGCCAAAGGAAACAGCAACAAATGGCTATTTGTATATCAGGAATGGTGGGGTCTGAACGATTATATCAAACGTCAGTCTGATACTTTTTATAAGGATTTAGGTGAAGATGTAAACGTATTGGCGCTCGATATGTACGATGGCAAAGTGGCCACTACACCACAGGAAGCAGGTAAACTGGTATCAGGGGTAAATGAAACCCGCTTAGAGAATATTGTAAAAGGCGGTGTAGAGTATGCAGGCAAAAGCGCTAAAATTGCTAATGTCGGCTGGTGTTTTGGTGGTGGCTGGTCTTTGCGTTCAGGTCTATTAGGGGGCCCTCAAACCGTTGGAACTATCATGTATTATGGTATGCCTGTAAAGGATGTAGAGCAATTGAAAAAACTAAATGGTGATGTATTAGGTTTGTTTGCCACAGAAACCCGTATCTCAAAAGAAGTGATTGAAGAATTTGATGCAAACATGAAAGCCGCCGGGAAGAAACTTACTTATAAGATTTTTCCGGGGGTGCATGGCTTTGCCAATCCGAGTAATCTGAAGTACGATGAAGCTGGAGCTAAAGAAGCTTATGCGATGTCATTAGACTATCTGAAAAAGAAATTTTGATAGGAACCTCGGATAAATATTCGATTTTTAATTAAATTTCGGCCGTTCTTAAACTACGACTCTAAATATTATTTGCATCTATGAAATTACTCGTTCCGGTTTTATTTATCATTATTGGTATTTCTTCGTTTGTTTCTATTAGTTCTACCTCCAAAAAAGACAATAACGCTATCGTATGGAAAGATACGCTGATGGCCGACCGTGAGAAATACATCAAGTTGTATAAGGATTCTATCAGAGGCAAAGAAAACATGGCGGCTGATTCGGTTTTCAAAAATATCAAGGTGTTAAAAGGAAAATCGGCAGAGCAGGTATTGAGCATCATGAATAGCTGGGGCCATGCTTTGGGCGTAACTTGTAAGTTTTGTCATGATATGAACAATTTTGCTTCTGAGAAACCTCGTCATTACTTACAAACCCGCGAAATGTTTGATATGACTAATCAATTGAACAGAGAAATACTGGCTAATCTGAAAACTTTCCGTCAACCGGTGGTAATGGGTTGTATTTCATGTCATAACGAAATGAAAGAACCGCCACATGATGGTCCGAAAGTAGAAGGCAATGGCGCGAGACCTCGTCCGAGAAATTAATCTGAACAGATAAAGAGAAGAGTTTATTCTTCAATTACGAAAGTCTCCTTTTCCTGGTTTGGAAAGGAGACTTTTTTGTGTATGACGATCGCCGTAACGACGGACCGTCAAATTGTCCATCTGGCGTCAGCATACAGGCTAAACTATTCATTGAATAGAAAATAGCTATAAATAAAAATACTTAAAACTGTTCCGATTCATACAATTCAATGCCGGAAATATGGCTTATATTTGTATGAATTATCAAGCACATGAATTACAAGGAATTTGCCCCGACTGATGCGTTAAAGCCTTTTATACTGGCCTATTATCAGTTGGAAATAGATGAGAAGGAAAATTATTCTGATACAGCTTTTGCTACAGGCTGTATTGAAATGATGTTCAATATAGGCGGGGGAACCTGGCAAACAAAAACTGTTGATGGATACCATATCCACCCATCGTCTGAACTATGGGGACAGGTATTAGAACCGATTTCATTTAAAGCTACTGGCAAAAACAACAAAATGTTTGGCGTCCGGTTTTATCCCGAATCGGCCTCTTTGTTTTTAGATGATGATGTGTTTCATTTCAATAACCAGATTTCGAGTTTGCAGGAGGTTTTAGGCAATGCAATTCCTGTTTTGCATGAAAAGCTATTTGATACAACCTCGCCCCAGGAAAGAGTTGCTATTTTAGATCAGTTTTTCCTGACTAAGCTTGTAAATAATCAGAAATACATCAGCAAAACCCAACTGATAAAATCAGCACTCACACAAATCAACCTTAAAGAAGGTCATCTTGACCTGGAGAAAATGGCTGATAAATATGGCATTTCTTCACGGTATCTGAATAAATTATTTGTTCAGAATACAGGAGTTTCTCCCAAACAATACCATCAGATAATCCGCTTTCAACAAAGCCTTCAATTGCTCAATAAAGGCACTGAATCACTTACCGCTATTGCCTACCAATCGGGTTATTTCGACCAATCGCATTTTATTAAAGAATTCAAGAAGTTTACCCGTACCCTTCCTTCCGACTTTCAGTTGGCAAATAATACAGCTATTTTAGCCTCTCCACTTAAATAATTTCTCCTTGTTCCTTTTTGTACAATTTTAAGATTATTCATCTTTCGAAATTTGCATAGTCAATCAAAAACAAGCAAATCAAGATGAAACTATTTATTTTTTGCTTTTGGGTATTGTTTATACCGGAGAGCATTCAAACAGAGAAAGCAATTAAACTCAGTTCCAATGAACCAAGTTCAGCAAAAGTCATCAAGACGAAAAATCGCGAGTTCTGCAAAATCATTGAAGACAGAAACTTCCAGAAACTAGCTGGCTTCTACACCCAGGATTGCTGGATTATGTTACCCAACGCAAATATTTTATGTGGCCCCGATGCTATAGCTGATTATACCAGATATCTGCAAAACCACTACCGACTCAAATCAGAACGTATTATATCAATCGATGTATTTGGCAATGACAAAGACACCCTCACCGAGGTAGGTTTTTATCATTGGTTAGATGCTAACGGGAAAACATTTAATGATGGCAAATATATAGTAGTATGGAAAAATGAAGATGGCATCTGGAAACGCCACCGTGAAATTTTCAACAGCAGTCATCAATCGAAAAATTAATCTCAATCAATAAACAGAAAAATACAAATCATGAAAAATCTAAGTTTAATTCTGCTCCTGAGTGTATCATTATTAGCGTTTACCCAAATTTCTAAAACGGATGCATTAGCAGAAGCCAAGCAGCAAATAGCCGCAAGTAATGCTATTTATTTTGAATCATTTGTTAAAAATGATGCCTCTATCTTCGCCGAAAGATATGCCGATGATGCCTGTATTATGGCACCATTTGCCCCACAGGCTTGCGGTAAAGAAAATGCCATAAAATTTTTCAGAGACGCCTATGATAACTATGGCTTAAGAAACGGAAAGTTCATCACCACAGCCATTTACGGCAATGCAAAAGATTATGTGACAGAAGAGGGATTATGGCAATCATTCGATGCCAATGGAAAATTATTTGATTATGGCAAGTTTCTGGTATTATGGAAGAAAACCAATAAAGGCTGGAAAATGTATCGGGATTCGTTTAGCAGTAATCGTAAGAATTAATTGAATTCTTATTGAATTAAGACAGACAAATCTTTATCTAACAAAAAATAACCCCACATCCTAAATCCCTCTCCCCAACGATGGGGAGAGGGACTTTAAGCCCTTCCCCATTGTTGGGGAAGGGTTGGGATGGGGTTACGTAACGCACAATCTATTATCTCACTACTCTTATGTCGCAATTGTCAAAAATTATGGCAGTAGCTACTGCTTTGCTCGGTTTTCTCCCGGATATTCAGGCACAGGAAATTTTTGCACCGGCAAAAAGCAAAATACAACTGGAAGCTACGCCTATCAACACAAACCTGAAAATCGATGGCTTTATCAGCGAATCAGAGTGGAATAAAGCCAAAGTTATAGATAATTTTATCCAGGCAGACCCACATCAGGGACAATCTGCCAAAAGGAAAACAGCTGTACGATTACTCTATAATAAAAAGTACCTCTATGTTTCTGCAATCTGTTATGATAGTGTCGGGAAGAATAATTTTCGGGTAATCAATATGCGCCGTGATTATCGGGCTAGTCAGAATGATTTCTTTGCCTTTGCCATTGA
Source organism: uncultured Emticicia sp. (assembly GCA_966212365.1). Taxonomy (GTDB): domain Bacteria; phylum Bacteroidota; class Bacteroidia; order Cytophagales; family Spirosomataceae; genus Emticicia. The sequence continues at coordinate 4,680 of CBIHRH010000317.1, forward strand.
CGGCTACAACGACGAACGCAATTGCGCCATGTTTATGCTTAATCCATATGGAGCTCAAAGAGATTTATTGTCGTTTGATGATAATTATTACGAACCAGATTGGGATGGTCTGTGGGTAGGCCGCACACAACGCACTGACACAGCCTGGATAGCCGAATTTGCTATTCCCTGGAAAACCCTGCGATATAAGGCGAAAATAGATTCCTTACAGACCTGGGGTATCAGTTTTGCCCGTTTGGCAAGGTCAATTAACGAAACCTCTTATTTTCCTGAGTTCCCTCGTGCTTATGGGGGTTTACGGATGCCTTATGCGGCTAAACTGGTAAATCTACCAGCACCAAAGCCCTCACTCAATCTAAGGCTACAGCCTTATCTATTGTATTCGCATGCAAAAAATAGCAATGGTATCTCTAAAAACACAATAAAACCAGGAGGAGAGGTAAAATGGGCAATCAACACTAATACCCTTTTAGACTTAACTTTTAATACAGATTTTGCTCAGGCAGACGTTGATAGAAAAGTAATCAATACCAACCGTTTTTCAGTATTCTTTCCAGAGCGAAGACAATTTTTCTTAGAAAACTCTGGCGTGTTTGCCGTCGGAATGGAACCACTGGTCAATGATTATGCTGATTTTTCTACCAGGATCCAGCCGTTTTTCAGCCGTTCCATTGGTCTGGATGCTAAGGGTAGTCCGCTAAATATTGTGGCGGGAGGCAGGTTGGTTTATCGCTCCGAAAACCGTAATTATGGTGGCTTATTCATCAGGCAGGAGGGGAATGCCCAAACAAGTGCAGCCAATTTTTTTGTTGGTAGATATTCTCAGAATATCGGTAAGCATAATAGAATCGGCGTACTGGTATCCTATAAAAATTCAGATGATAATGCCGACGCTAATAATCTCACCTATGCTATTGATGGCTTCATGAGATTCAAGCAAAGATTATCTTTGAGTTATATGCTCTCCGGTACAAATACAGGCGGTAGCAATAATGGTATCGCCGGAGCTCTGCAGATGAGTTATAATACCAATCAATGGTCGGTATGGTGGAATGAATCATTAATCAATAAAGATTATAATCCTGCAGCAGGCTTTGTGGCCAGAGAAAATACGATTGTATCAGAAGCAGGGCTTACAAGACAGTTTCGTAGAGCCTGGTTGCCAAAATATATTCGTGCCTATATACCTGGCTTTTCAATGACAATCTATCATAATGCCAGCAACACTGTAATGACTGATAGGTATTTTAATATTTCACCAATGGCTCTGCTGTTTCAGAGTGGAGGAGCATTAACCTGGAACTGGATATTTTTTAAACAAAACCTTGAAAATAATATCACACTCTTAAACAGCAATATTGGCAAGGGAATATATTATTACAACCGCCATAGATTGACCTTTAGTACCGATCCATCAAAGAAATTTTCAATTAGCACAAGTGGCAATGCAGGTAATTATTATAATGGTAAATACAGTTCGATAGCCACAAGTG
>CBIHRH010000318.1:0-6171 GCA_966212365.1 uncultured Emticicia sp.
CCTTAACAAACCCTTGGTTTCCCTCAAAACCTGTTTCTACATCAATCACTTTTACATCATAAGGAGATGGTACAACACCTTCTAAAGTATAGGTTTGTTGCGTGCTTGCTCCCCCACCTGTCATCTTTAAGCCCTTTTCAATACTGGCTGTCAAGGGTGTTTCATCTTTTGAGGATGGAGCATCATTTAATGCCAGCAATATCTTATTATCATTCCCTGTATTATTGATAATGTAATTTTTATCAGCATCCTCAACTTTTAGTTTTAACAGACTGCTCAAATCATTTTTCTGAACAGGATAATTAAAGTCAATCTTGACTTTGGCAGTCGGCTTGCCATCTGCGCCTTTCATCCAGTAACTTTCTATCTTTTGAGGTTGCAGGTAAGGCGTATGAAACTCTACCGTTTCGTTATCCAGACTATAGTTTTTAGTCGCTGATTTATTTAATAAAGGTTTGCTTAAAACAGCTTTATAAGCAGTGGCAGGTTTGAAGCCATTGCTTGGCGAAAAAACCAGTTCGTTCTTAGCTGTCCACTTAAATACTCCCTCCACTTTAGGTTCTATCTTCACATATTCTACTGCCTCCCAATTATCCAGGTCCTTATCTCCTACCAGGTCTTTATTAAAGGTAAAAACAAGGTTCTGGGCTTGCTGAATCTCATCTTCAAAGTTTCGGGCAGAGATACCTACTTCGTTCAATTTTGAGCAACTGCTGATGTAAATTGTTGTACTGATGGTAAAAAAAGAAAGGATAAAAATATTCAACAATCCTAAAGATTTAGGCTTGACACTGAACAGGGGAGATTCCATGGAAGTGATGTTTTAATAGGTGTTCAACGGTACAATTAACGTAAGAAATTCGGGAAATTGTAGACCAAAGCCAAAAATATTTCTTTTATTTTATCTAATGAAAAAATAGAGAACTTTGGCTTTTACTTCTCGGAATTTCAACTATATTTGTTTGACTAAAAAATCTACCAATGAGAAAAACATTCACCTTTCTTTTGCTTATCTTATTAGTAAGAAGCAGTAATGAGGAATTAACACAAATCGAAGTTTTGCGATTTTATTCCAGGCTATATGACTCCGGCTTTAAGCCTAATCATGCCATTTTAAAGAACGAGACCAGCTCAATTAAAGCTTTCTATGTCTTAAAAGAACAAAGGAAACATTATGACGAATTATTGGACGAAATTGATATCCTGTTTCCATTAGAGAATTTCCCTGAAGAAGAAAGAACAGAAGCCGACCAAAAATACAGGGCTTTTGTTCAATCTCACCCTAACGAAGCATTCCTACCGATTATCAGAAGCAGGTATTCAAAATTCATGTTGGTGAATTTCAGGTTATTAGAAACTGACAATTATGAGCAGATAAAGTATTATACAAACGAGCTCATCGAAGCCAAATCAGACAAGCATGAATTATTGATAGAGAGCTTGAAAAGGCTAAAAGGAAATATTGAAATTAATGAATTTAATCAGTTGAAAAAAAATACGATTACTGTACTGAAAGAACAGCAAGAGACAGAGCAAAATCAGTTAATTAAGTTACGAGAGAAGATTGAGAAATTAGTAACCAGATATAGAGAAACAGGGGAAAAACCTACAAGAATTTTTGTAGATGAATTAGAAAGACAAATAAGAAAACTGGAAGAGAATACAATTGCTTGTATGATAGAAGAGGTGGAAACTATCTAAATTTTACGTTTCAACTCAAAATGTTGACCTAAATATACCTTTCTCACCAACTCATCGCTAGCCAGCTCTTCTGCCGTTCCCTGACGGAGAATCTTGCCTTCGAAAAGCAGATAGGCTCTATCGGTGATAGAAAGCGTTTCATTTACATTATGGTCAGTTATCAAGATACCTATATTGCGGTGTTTGAGTTTGGCTACGATGCCCTGAATTTCTTCTACGGCAATAGGGTCTACTCCGGCAAAAGGTTCATCCAGAAGAATAAACTTAGGGTCAACTGCTAATGCACGGGCAATCTCTGTACGACGACGCTCTCCACCTGAGCACACAATCCCCTTATTTTTGCGCACGTGAGTCAAACTAAATTCTTCCAATAGAGATTCCGTTTTTTCCTTGCGCTCGGCTTTAGATAAGTGAGGCTTTGCTAATTCAAGCACCCCAAGAATATTTTCTTCTACTGTTAATTGTCTGAAAACCGAGGGTTCCTGCGCCAGATAACCTACGCCTAACTTAGCGCGTTTATACATGGGTAAAGATGTAATGTCCAGATCATCGAGCCATACCTTACCACTATTAGGCTTTACTAAACCCGTAGCCATATAAAACGAAGTAGTCTTTCCGGCTCCGTTAGGACCCAAAAGTCCCACAATCTCGCCCTGACCGACCTGATAACTTACATTATTATTAACTAAGCGTTGTCCGTATTTTTTAATAAGGTTTTCTGTCCGTAGAATCATTATCTTTCTATTACACCCATTTCTATTGCAAAACTAACGCCTTTTTCGCAGAAATCTTGTTAATATTTATTAAATCTAACGTCTATCTGGCAAAACCTAATTTCAGAGAAAAATTAATAACAGAATTTTTAGTAGTGCGCGTATCCGGATTTGGAGGTTCTATAGGAAAAGTAAGTCTTTGTTGCAGGATATTAGTACTTATATCTAAGAAAGATCTACGATTGGTCTGCAACTGATAACCAATACTTACTCCTCCGCCTAATGCTTTTGTTTGATAATTGTTAGTCAAACTAGAGCTACTACCTATACTGCTAAACCATTGTTTCTGGAACCTATAACTGCCCAGGACCCCAATATATAAACCATTCAGGTTACTTGCTGTTTTCCCTTTAACTATACGATTTTTCATACCGATATAGTAACGTAACTGTTCTGCAATTTCAAAATTATAAGCAATATAATTCTGTAATTCCTTAGAGAAAGTAGGACGTGTTCTTATATCTCTGATTATACCCATATCAGTATAAAGAGTATCCAATTTACTCCCTGTTGGATTATGAATAAAACTATTATAGAATTCTGCTTTTACATTTGAATTAATTGAAAAAGGTGAACGGCCTATTTTTCGTTCGTAAGCTATATCTAAATTCAGGTTCTGATAGTATCTGTCAAGATAGAGGGTATTATTTAAGTTAACTTTAAACAATTGCTTAACCTCATAATTGCATTGAAGAAAGTCGCAGGAATTACTGGTTGTTCTTTTTTTGAGCGGAAGAAATAACCCCAAGCCAACTTGAGCATTGCTTGAAATAAACAAAGTAGTTGCAGTTTTACCCGATAAAGTGCCGTCAATCCAAAAATTTTCATTATCTATCGTAGCTTTTTTACCATGTTTTACCCCTAAAGAAATTCCATAATTTACATTATTCCCTAATTGCCAGCCCCAATTGAAACTATAAGTAGAAGTAGCTCTGAAAAGAAAAATTCCAGCACCAAAATCGGCAAAGGGCATAAATAAATTACTATATCTAAACGGATTGGCTTCAACTTTTAGACTCATATACTTTCCCGTTATATTGGGCTGCTGTTTACCTTCTTCCACTCTTTCTTTCATACGATAATACCATCTACCTTCTAAACCAATATCAGCGTTCCAGAAAACATCTTCTTTAGCCCTATTGCCACTAAAATTGACAATAAGAGATTTATCACCACTTATTTTTTGTTCAAAATGTAAAGTTGGATTTAAACCTCTGATAAAATTCCTAATAGGATAAGGAGCCTTATCTGCCGTATTAATACCAGGTATTCCATTAAGACTTACCCGAAGCGCACTTTTCACCACCCTATTATTCCCAAACGCCTTTTCATATTCATCAATCAAAGTTGTCTTTTCAAAACTTTGAACTTTCTCTTCTGAATAGCTGACGTTTACGCTATCATTTTGTGCCTTTGCTAATAGTGGAGAAAGAAAAAGAATATATGTAATGATTTTTTTCATTGTATGGTCTTTTATCAATTGATAGAGATATTTCCGAAAGAGTTTTGTATATTAATTTTGGATACTGCCGAGAGATTATAAGTAGCGGCTTTGTTGTCGTCTGTATTGTGAAGCCAGTTAAACCCATCAGGCAAAGACATTTTACCGTATTTAGATTCTACATTAAAGCCATGATTATGCAAAGGTATTTTCATACTAATTTCTGTCTTTTTAGCAGTAATAGTTAGTGATTTAAGATTAGCCACTGATTCAATCTCTATTTTGCCATATTGCGCATTGATGATACTTATGCCACTCATTTGCTGAAAGAATAATTCTGAACGTTCTGATTTAATCGTGCTTGTACCATTAAAATTCTTGCTATGTACCTCTCCATAATAGGTCTCCAGTTTAGCATTGCCTTCAGCTTTCTGTAAATCAAGAATACAGAACTCTGACTTGATGTTCAATTGGCTATACTTACCTTGCACCATCACTTTCCCAAAACTATTCTGAATAGTTACTTTCAGGTTTTCAGGTAAATGGATTATATATTTTGCTTTGAAGTTGGAACCCGGCTTTTCCGCATTGCTTTTAATTACTAAATAGTTGCGCAACAGTATTTTATCTGACATCTTATCTGCCACATACTTCATCATTTCCAAATCATTTTTAGCAGTATTCCGGTCGGGATGTTTGGCTATTAATTCAATTCTGGCTTGAATTTCACCTTTCTCCCACGTAATTATCTCTATATCTGCTTTTTCGGCTTCTACTATAAGAGTTGGAGTAATCGGGAAAGTCTTTTCAATACTCTTGGTAACTACCTGCAAGGTGGTCTGGGCTTTTGATTGTTGCATCAAAAGCAAGCATAGAAGCAAGGGTTTTAGCAAGTGTATATATGTTTGAATTTTCTTCATTTGCCTTAAAAGATTTATATCTTCATTGCCATTTTTCTGATTATATCAGCTTTTTGTTGTTCGATGGTCGACAATTGAGCCATCAATTCGGGTTCGGTATTATAAGCCCCAACCGCTTCTTTTAATTGAACACTGGCTAAATTCAGCTCTTCTAATTCTGTCTTCAATTCCTTAAACTCCGGGTTCTGACATACATAAGTTTGTTCTTTGCAATAGGCTACTATCATTTCATACTGTTTCTGGCTGTCGTCGGTAGGGCTTAGCAATAATTGTTTATCCAGTTTTTCCTGCGAATAACTAATATCGGGGCTATCCCAGGGTTTGTATAGTACTATCCCTCCTATCAGCAAGACAGATGCGGCTATAGAAGCCCATTTCCTGATAATTACCTTAGGTTTATGTAGATTTAGTTCCTGATTGATAGCGTTCCATACCTCTTGAGTCGGTTCAAATTCAGGCAATTGGCAGATAGCTTTTTGCAAAACATCCTGATTGAGACCTGCCTCAATTTTTTTCCACACCTCTTCCGATGGTTCATATTCGGGTAATTGATACATAGCTTCAATTTTTAAGCATTTCTCTTAATTTCTTTTTGGCATAAAAAAGCTGTGACTTTGAAGTCCCTTCTGATACACCCAATATCTCTGCCGCTTCCTTGTGAGTATACCCTTCAATTTCTATCAGGATAAAAACTGTACGAAAACCTTCAGGCAAAGCCTGTATCGCTTTTTCGAGATACTCGGCATTGATAGAATCGCCCCAATCAATCGAGGTATCCTCAGGTATTTCTTCTATTATCTGCCACATCTTAGGTTTTTCTAATTTCCGATAGGCTTTTCGCACCACAATGGCTCGTATCCAGGCACCTAGAGTAGCTTCACCTCTAAAATTTTCTAATTTTCTGAATATATCCAGAAACGCATCTTGTAGCACATCGTTAGCATCGTCGAAGTCGTTAGTAAGCCTGTACGCCAATGTGTACATAGCTCGCTTATACCGATCGTAAAGCGTTCGTTGGGCAAATCGATTGTTCTCTAAGCAGGCCTTGATAAGTTCAGCTTCAGTCATTCAAAAAAGATTAGTGCTACTTTATTACAAAGTGCCGTAGAAGATGCGAGATAGTTGTATGAAGAAGAATATTTTTTTAGATAATTTCATAGTCAAGCATTTTTAGTAGTACTAAGATAGCAAAATGCGTTTAATTTTGTTGAAAGTCTCAATAATTACTCATTAATTATTTCCAAGCACATTCTCTAGGATTAACTCTAAAAATCAGATGACAGACCCGTTCCTACAACTCAAACAATTAGTTTTTAGTATTAATCCGATATCTGAG
>CBIHRH010000319.1:0-6171 GCA_966212365.1 uncultured Emticicia sp.
ATAATGATAAAATCCTGAGAAAAGACGGTGCTGATCTATTGATTGTACAAGAAAAAGGCATCAACGATTATAAAAAAATGGATGACGAGAAAGCTTGTGAAGTAACCAAAAAATGGTGGGCAGAACATGCACCTTTCTGGGCTGATGTACGTGCTGAATGGGCACAGGTATTCGACCAACACAAAAACATTACTATCAAACAATTTGTAAGAAGTAAAATGTTGAGTGAGTATTTTACCACTATTGAAAAAGAGAAAAACGATTCGGCAACTAATCGTAAAAAAATCAAAGAAGTATTAAATCAATTTGTAGTATACAATGATGAAGTGATAGGAAAGAACTAATCGTTTAATCCTGATGTATCTGAGTGTTAGAAAACCTCTCGTGATTATCATGGGAGGTTTTTTGTTTCATTCGTATCACGCCTATTCTCGTCTGCAAAAGGGCGTGGCGTGCTTAACAAGCTCCAGTAATTTATCTTCTACCGGATTTAACCTTCACAATTCACTCAATTTCCTACACATTCACTAAATCTGTATAAATCAAATACCCTTAAAGTTTATTGATGACTACTATGGCCCTCATATTTGTAGCATCAAAAAATCAAGTCTATGGGCAAATACAATCTAACTATTAACGGAAAACAACACACAATTAATTGCGAGCCCGATATGCCGCTACTATGGGTGCTTCGTGAAAAATTGGGGATGACTGGTACTAAATTTGGCTGCGGTATTGCTATGTGCGGTGCGTGTACCATACACCTCAACGACCAACCGACTCGCTCTTGTCAATTACCTGTCTTTCAGGTAGGCAAATCTACCATCACTACTATTGAGGGCATAGCTCCTTCCGAGAACAAACTTCATCCGGTTCAGGAAGCCTGGCAGGCTCATCAGGTTCCACAATGCGGCTATTGCCAGAGCGGACAAATTATGACTGCAGTTGCTTTACTAAAAAACAATCCTAAGCCCAGAATGGAAGAGATAAGTGCGGCGATGAGTGGAAATCTCTGTCGTTGTGGTACTTACGACCGTATCAATCAGGCTGTAAAACATGCTTCCGACCTTTTAACCAAATAAAATTATGAAAACTATGACCAGCCGTCGGGATTTTCTGAAACAAGCTTCAAAAGCTTCTTTGGGCTTCTGTCTGATTCTCGACCATGGAAAGATTTTACTGGCACAAGATACCATTATTGAGAATGCCAACTTTAATTTCAACCCATTTATCAGCATCAGCACGAACGGACAAATTACATTTGTGAACCCAAACCCTGATTTGGGACAAGGTTCTTCCCAAGCGTCAGCAGCTTTATTGGCTGAAGAAATGGAAGTAAGTCTTGATAAAGTAAAAGTAATATTTAGCAGCGGACAGGCTAATGAAGGTGCGCAGATTGCCGGAGGTAGCGGCGCAGTCAGAAGATCTTGGGAACAACTTCGAACAGCAGGAGCAACTGCTAAGGAAATGTTTATACGAGCCGCTGCGGAAACCTGGAAAGTGAGTGATAGCCAATGCAAAGCACAAAACGGAGAGGTGCTTAACCTGAATACAAATGCCCGTTTGAGCTATGGCCAATTGGCAGGGAAGGCCCGAACATTACCTGTACCAGAAAAACCTAAACTCAAAAACAAAGAACAATTTAGTATAATTGGCAAAGCCAATAAACGTGCCGATGTAATCGAGCGAATTACGGGAAAAATGCGATATGGCATTGATGTGGTAGTGCCTGATATGCTCTATGCTGCGGTACTTCATAGCCCTACAATTATTGGGAAATTAAAGAATTATGATGATAAAGAGACACTGAAAGTAAATGGAGTGGTAGCTGTTGTACCTTGTAAGAGAACCATGCCTTATGCCGGTTTTGACGCCTTAGCTGTAGTAGCAGATAGTTATTGGACAGCATTAAAAGGTCGCAAAGCTTTGAAAGCAACCTGGGGAAAAGAGGGTAGCCATCTTGATACAGAAGCCTACTTTAAACAACTGTATCAAGCAGTTGAGAAGGAAACTAAGCCATTTTATAATAAGGGTAATTTTGATGAAGTTTTTGAGAAAGCAGAACAGAAACTGGATGAATTGTATGAATGCAATTTTGTCGCACACACACCCATTGAGCCCGAATGCGCTATTGTGCATGTAAGACCCGATGGTAAAGTAGAGGTGTGGGCAGCTATACAAAGTCCGGTATGGATAAAAGACGACGTCTCGAAGCTCCTGAAAATATCCAGAGATGATGTGATTGTGCATGTTTATAATATGGGGGGCTCATTTGGCAGAAAGGCCTATCATGATTATCTGTTGGAAGCTTGTGAGTTAAGCCAGAAAATGAAAAGACCAATTAAGGTTATCTGGTCAAGAGAAGACGATTTAACGCAAGGACCTTATAGGTGTGGTGGAGTTTCAAGAATGCAAGGCTCGGTAAAAGATGGTAAGATTGAAACTATACATCATTATGCTGTCTGCGAAAGTATCGACGGTCAATTAAGAAACAACCCAAAAGACGGCGAAATGGAAAGTGGTGTTGGTAATGAAATTGGCTTCGATAAAAACAAATACCAGATTGAAAACATTAAAATAAGTACCAAACGAGTAGCCACAGATATACCGATTATGTGGTGGCGAAGTGTGTACTCAGGTAGTTTTGCCTGGGCTCAGGAATGTTTTATCGATGAGTTAGCGCATAAAGCTAAAAAAGACCCATTGCAGTTCAGGCTGGATATGCTGCAAGATAGAGGTTTTAGGAAAGTACTGGAAACTCTAGCTGAAAAAAGCAACTACAAAATGAATCCTGATGTCAATACGGCAATGGGAGTGGCGGTATTTAATTCATTTGAAAGTACCTGCGCCATATGTGTAACAGTGGCTAAAGTTGATAGTGATATCAAAGTTATCAAAGTAGTTTCAGTACTTGATTGTGGTATTTGTGTGAATCAGGATATGGTAAAGGCACAAATGAGTGGCAATGTAATTATGGGTCTAAGCGCTGCTACCAAAGAAAAAATTGAAATTAAAACTGGCATTCCTCAACAATCGAATTTTAATGAATACGCTTTGATTCGCATCGATGAAATTCCGGAAATTGAAACTTATATTATTGCTGACGGCGAAGTGCCGGGTGGGGTAGGAGAGCCCGGATTACCACCTGTTGCACCAGCTTTAGGAAATGCATTATTCAACCTAGCCCATGTGAGGGTACGAAAAATACCTATCGACCTGAATAATATCCGGGGGTAATTTCAGGATTTTACTTTAAATCTGGCCGATGAGTTGCTTGCGGTATTGGTGGGGCGTCATTCCGGTTTCTTTCTTGAATGCCTGATACAAGGATGTATTGCTTTTGAAACCGACCTCTGAAGCAATCGCCTCTACTTTATCATTTGAAACAGCATCGGCCAGCATTTTTTTCGTTGCTTCAATCCTGAATCGGTTTACATATTCATTGAAATTTATCCCATGACCTGAGTTAATCGATTGAGAAATCAGATAAGCAGGTTGGCCTGTAAGTTTAGCCAATTCATTGAGTGATAGACCTTTTTGCTTGTATAATTCTTTACATTTCATCAACTCTTCAACCTGATTCAATACTGCTTCAACCTGCTTTTCATCAATTGGTTTTGGGATTTTTGCAAGAGTGAAAAAAGGTGTTTCTGTTAATATACTGAAATTTATGGCATATAATATCAAAGCACCTATAAATGTACCGGCTGCATAAAAATTAATATCATCTATCATATATTGTAGTACGAATATCATCCAAAACAAAGCTACTCCACCTGAAAAAAGTCTATAAGATTTTGGCATAACTTTATCTTTCACTGCCAACGCAGAAGCCGCCTGAAAAACACCCAGATAAGCAATACCCCATACATAAGCCCATGAAATTGGCTTAGAAGTATCGGTTACAACGTAAGTAATAATCAAGGCTATTGAGGGAAGAAAAGCTAAATAATGGATTGGGTAAATCTTTCTGCCAATACTGCTTAAGCTATATAGATAATGAGCAGGTCCAACTGAAAGTAGGCCTGCTGCACCCAACATAATACCTATACCAGGGTAGGCAATCGGAACGAAAACAAAGAAAGATTTAGCCAGCCTCAAACCTAATCCCAGGAGCACCAGGGCTAGAAAAAGTTGCGGTTTTTGTTTGACGCCGTTTTGAAAAAGCAGTACCCCAACAATCAGAATACAATTAAACAGGCATATCCCACAGAAGATACTGATAATGATTTGGTTGAACGACATAAATATTTGTAATAGCTTTAAAATTTATCAAATATATTTAATTTGAGGCTTTGTTACAAAAGCTAATCGGATGTCTTCCTCTTTGGAAGAGTTCCACAAAGCAAAAAATGTAACCTACTTATTTGCCAGTTAATAAAAAAAACAAGCGGTTTTACTCTTGTGACTTTCGTTTTAATTATTTTTAATCCTATTTCATCTTCATTTATGGCATGAATAATGCTTATTATTTTAGTAAACACGATAAAGCTTTCCTGACCACATATAACAACTGAAATAGTCACGATTAAAATCCCATTGCATGAGAACAAAACTCCTATTGTTTTCAAGTATACTACTAATTTTGTCAGGAAATTTCATTTTTGCTCAAACTATTCAAAAGAATTACTTGGATGGTGAGGTTTATATCAAACTAAAAGAATTTCCAAAGATTAATCTTAGTCTACCTAATGGCGCTGTAAACCTGGTTGCCGAATTGCCTTTTTTGTCCAAGGCCAATCATATATCTAATGTTTTAGAAGCCAAACGTAGTTTTTATTTTTCCAATTCAAGTGATTTACAGAGAGTTTATCGGATCAAAATCGGGAACCCAAAACTTATTCACCAATATATTAAGGAAATCTCCAGAGACAATAGTGTTGAATACGTTGAGCCTGTTCCTTATAATCAGATTATTTCAACGTCCAATGATTCTAAAGTTGGTAATCAGTATTACCTGAGTAAAATAAAAGCTTATGAAGCCTGGGATATATCACAAGGCGGGGTTGATATAGTGGTGGCCGTAATTGATAATGCCATACAAACCAATCATGTTGACTTAGCAGGCAATATGTTAGCAGGGAGAGATGTATCGGACAACGATAATGATCCTTCTCCTCCGGATACAACTTTCTTTCATGGCACTCACGTAGCAGGTTTGGTTGGAGCCGTTACTAATAATGGTATAGGCATTGCTTCTGTTGGGTTCAACAGAGTGAAGATACTCCCAATAAAAGCCACCCCTAATAGTGCTTCTCCTGAAAATGTTTATCATGGCTTTGAGGGTATTTCATGGGCAGTCGCTCATGGAGCTAATATTATCAACATTTCGTGGGGTGGCAGTGCATATTCAGCTACCAATCAAACAGTAATTGATAATGCTTATGCCTCTGGTGTAATGATTATTGCAGCCGCGGGAAATAATGGGCAAAATACTACCTATTATCCTGCTTCTTATAATCATGTAGTCTCTGTAGGGAGTGTGACTGCGTTTGATGAAAAGAGTTATTTCTCTAACTATGGCCCTACTGTAGATTTAGTAGCCCCTGGTAGTAGCATTTATAGTACAATACCTTTTAATAAGTACGATTATTTGAGCGGCACATCCATGGCTGCGCCGATTGTAAGTAGTGTATTTGCCTACGTATGGTCGGTTAAACCCCATCTTAATCAATTAGAGTTAGAAAATCTGATTAAGAGTACTTGCGATAATATTGATGTTCAGAACCCTAGTTATTCTGGGTTGCTCGGTAGTGGTAGAGTGAATGTATTAAAGGCCATTTCCTGCATGGAGGATAATATTCAACCCATTATTACTCCTTCTACAACAAGCGTTCTTTGCCCCGGAGGTACAATACAATTATCATGTAATACGATTGCTGACGCTTCTTACCAATGGAAAAAAAATGGCGCGAATGTTGGCACTAATCAACCCATATTTAATGCCTCAGAAACAGGGCAGTATACTGTAATTGTTAGTAAGGGTACTTGCGCCATTGCGGCTACTTCGGTAAAAGTAAGTGTTATTCCAAGTAACGTAACTATCAATGTCGGGCTAAATACAGCTTGTGTAGGCGACTCAATTTTACTTACTTCTCCCAATTTAGAAGGAGTTAATTATCAATGGAAAAAAGATGGCGTTAATGTCGGCTCCAATCTTCATTACCTCGA
>CBIHRH010000320.1:0-6157 GCA_966212365.1 uncultured Emticicia sp.
TCCGGTTCGCAATAAAGAGCCTAATATCGTAAAACTTACCCTTTGGGAACATTGCAACATAAATAATAAATCAAATGAACTGTTAAAGTGACACGTTCATTCTCGGGCAAGTAGAGGCATGCTATCTTTACCTTTCTGATTTTTCTTTCCTTATATTCCTTTTTCGGTTTTACATTTAACATTTTTCTGTTTCTGACTCCTTTCTCCACTTCCACTGGCACATTATTTTAAGCTTTTATATATCCTCACATTTAAATAAGAGCATACAATGAAAGCTAAAACATCTCTTCTTTTCAATATTTTAGTGCCTTTTTTTATAGGTAATGCTTACTCTCAGGTACAACCTATGGATTTGAATTTAGAAAATTATAAATATCCTTTCCCCGTGCGTTCTATTACTATTAATTCTCAGAAACAGGAATTACAAATGACTTATATGGATGTAAAACCTGATAAGGACAACGGAAAAGTAGTGATGCTATTGCATGGGAAAAACTTCAATGGTGCTTATTGGCGACAAACGGCCGAAGCCTTAACCAAAGCGGGGTATCGGGTAATTATCCCCGACCAAATAGGCTTTGGCAAATCTTCTAAACCACTAAATTATCAATACTCATTTCAGGATTTAGCCAGGAACACCAAACAAGTATTAGATGGTCTGGGTATTACAAAAATCTGCGTATTAGGCCATTCGATGGGAGGGATGCTGGCTACCCGTTTCGTGCTGATGTATCCTGATTTGATTGAAAAATTTATACTGGTAAACCCCATTGGTCTGGAAGATTATAAACTGAAAGTACCTTATCAGTCGATTGATGCTAACTATCAGAAAGAATTGAAGCAGACCTATGAATCTTTAAAAAAATATCAGCAAACCAACTATTATGATGGACAATGGAAGCCGGCATATGAGGAATGGCTGGCACCACTGGCAGGCTGGACATTGAATAAAGACTATGTCATTATTGCCTGGAACTCAGCCTTAACCTCCGACATGATTATTACTCAGCCTGTGGTCTATGAATTTGAAAAAGTAAAGACACCCACTTTGCTAATTATCGGCCAGAGAGACAGAACAGCCATTGGCAAGGATATGGCTCCCAAAGAATTACAGACCACAATGGGTCATTATCCGGAATTAGGTAGAAAAACACAAGATAAAATAGCTAATAGCAAATTAGTGCCAATTGAAGGGGTAGGGCACCTGCCACATATTGAGTCATTCGATCAGTTTATTAAGCCATTGTTAGATTTTCTGAAAGAATAGTCCATCCGTTGGTTTTAGAAGTATAGGTAGTGAAGTAAAGATATTGTTAATAATTGCTTCAATTCGGATAGAAGAGTGCTTATTAACTTTATATTTACAGTCAGATTTTATTCAACACACCTTATATACTTCGACAGCCCTTATGGAGACCAGAAGAGAATTTATTCAGAAAGCATCTATCTTAGCCAGCGGCACAGGATTAGCCGGCATGTTACCTCCGGTTATTCAGAAAGCCCTGGCAATTGACCCCAAAGCAGGTAGCACATATCTTGACGCCGAACACGTAGTGATTCTGATGCAGGAAAACCGTTCGTTCGACCACTCTTATGGCACTTTGCAAGGTGTTCGTGGTTTCAACGACCCAAGAGCAATTTCGCTTCCTAATAAAAATAAGGTGTGGCTTCAACCCAATGCTGCCGGAGAAACTTATGCGCCTTTCAGACTTGATTTAAAAGACACCAAGGCCACCTGGATGAGTTCATTGCCCCATTCATGGGAAAATCAGGTAGATGCCCGTAATGAAGGAAAATACAATAAATGGTTAGATGTAAAGCAATCGGGAAACAAGGATTTCAAGAAAATGCCTTTGACAATGGGCTATTATAACCGTGAAGATATTCCATTCTATTATGCTTTGGCCGATGCCTTTACCGTCTGCGACCAGAATTTCTGCTCTTCATTGACAGGCACAACTCCCAACCGCTTGTACTTATGGACAGGAACAGTTAAAGAAGAACAAAATGAAAGTTCGAAAGCCAATATTAAAAATGAAGACGTAGATTATGACAGATGGGCACATTGGAAGACTTTCCCCGAAAGACTGGAAGAAAATAATGTATCCTGGAAAATCTATCAGAATGAAATCAGTCTTTCTACAGGCCTGGAAGGTGAAGAAGATGCCTGGTTGGCCAATTTTACTGATAATCCGATTGAATGGTTTGCACAATACAATGTAAAATTTCACCCGGAATTTTATCAGTATCTGCTGAAAATGGAAAAGCTATTACCTGAACAGATAGCAGCCGCCAAAACCAGATTAAGTACATTAACAGCGGGAACACCAGACTACGAAAAAGCACAAAAAGACCTTATTCAAAAAGAGGAATATCTGGTACGTGCCAAAAAAGAATTAGAAGAATGGAAGCCTGAAAAGTTTGAAAAACTGTCAGATTTTCATAAAAATATCCACAAAAAGGCTTTTACCAATAATAGAAAAGACCCCCATTACCACGAACTCACAACCTTGGAGTATGAAGATAATGGCGTAAAACGCCAGGTACAAGTACCTAAAGGTGATGTTTTATATCAATTCCGTGACGATGTAGTTACAGGAAAACTGCCTCAGGTATCATGGATTGTTGCACCGGAGAATTTCTCTGACCATCCGGGTGCTCCCTGGTATGGTGCCTGGTATTTATCAGAAGTAATGGATATTCTAACCAAGAACCCAGAGGTATGGAAGAAGACCATCTTTATTTTATGTTACGATGAAAACGATGGCTATTTCGACCACGTGCCGCCTTTTGTCGCACCGAATCCACATCAGACACATACTGGAAAAGTATCGAAAGGCATTGATGCCGGAGTAGAACAGGTAAGCTTAGCTCAGGAATTAAAGCGCAAACGTGCTAATCCTGAACGAGACTCCCGGGCAAGTCCTATTGGTTTAGGTTTCCGCGTTCCTTTAGTAATTGCTTCACCCTGGAGCCGTGGCGGAAATGTATGTTCAGAAGTATTCGACCATACATCTATCTTACAGTTTTTAGAAAAATTTGTGAATCATAAAACTGGTAAGAATATCAAAGAAACCAATATCAGCGAGTGGCGCAGAACTGTTTGTGGCGACCTTACCTCAAGCTTTGAGCCCTATAATGGCGAGAAAATCAAATTACCGACATTCGTTCAGAAAGAAGCCTTTATCAAAACCGTTTATAATGCCAAGTTTAAAGGCTTACCATCAAACTTTAAAAAACTGAGTGAAAGCGAAATAGAGCAATTGAATGCAGGTAAAGATTTAGGCATTTTGCCAAAGCAAGAACCGGGCATCAGAAAATCATTGGCTATCCCTTACCAATTGTATGTAGATGGTAAATTGAGTGCTGATAAAAAGAGTTTTGCTATAAACTTGCATTCATCTGACGAAATTTTTGGTAAGCAGGCAGGGGGGACACCTTTCATTATATATGCACCTGGCAAATATGCTGTGCGTGATAAAAATAACCAGAAAACGGGTTGGGAAGATGTTAGAACATGGAACTATGCAATAGCCAATGGCGACCAACTTTCGGATGAATGGGCATTAGACAATTTCGAAAACGAACAATATCACCTGATTGCTTATGGCCCGAATGGATACATGAGAGAGTTTAAAGGTAACAATGCAGACCCAATGCTGGAAATCAGTTGTGAATACCATCGTATAAAAGGCAACCCTAAAAAACTTACGGGCAATGTAGAGATAAAAATAAAGAACCTGAATACACAAAACCCTGCAAGTATCGAAATTATAGATCAGTCATATAAAAACGGCAATCATAGCAAAACTATAGCGGCAGGCGGTAGCTCAACAATAGTAATAGACCTTACTAAAAGCTTCAACTGGTACGATTTCAGCATAAAAGTAAAAGGCAATAGCACTTTCGAGAAACGCTATGCGGGACACGTAGAAACCGGAAAGTCAAGCTTTACCGACCCTGCAATGGGTAAGGTTGTGGCGTAAAACACCTCACCCTAAATCCCTCTCCTTGTTGGGGAGAGGGACTTTATCTCCTTTTCCCCATTGTTGGGGAAAGGGATTTAGGGATAGGGGTTGACCTCTCAAAAACCTCACTTTTGGTCTATAATATGACGCCTCAATTGGCTTAATCAGATTATTTATGTACTTTGTGAAGCAATACATCTAAACAAACTACGAATGATATGAAGCGTCTTGTATTCTTGCTACTTCTGCCTTTTACACTATTTGCGCAAACATTTACCCAATCATTTTCCTCGGCCGAAATCAAGCGTTTCGAACAACAAGCCCAGCAGGTTACAATTATCCGTGATAATTGGGGAATACCCCATATCTATGGTAAAACTGATGCTAATGCTGTATTTGGTTTGTTATATGCCCAGTGCGAAGATGATTTCAAACGGGTAGAAATGAATTATATTGAGAAATTGGGCAGAATGGCAGAATTGAAAGGCGAGCCTGAACTATACAATGATTTGCAAATACGCTTGTTAATTGATACCACCGAAGCTATTGTCGATTACAATAAAGCAGAACCTTGGCTGAAAAAACTGATGAATGCCTACGCTGATGGTATTAACTACTACTTATATAAGCATCCCGAAGTAAAACCTGCTATGATTACCCGTTTCAAACCGTGGTATACACTCTTGTGGACTGACGGAAGCATCGGGGCCATCAGTACTGCGGATGCTACCATCAGCGAATTAAAGAATTTCTATTCAGGAGATAAAGTTTCTTATATAGACGAACCAAAAGATCCTGAAAACCAGACGGGCTCTAATGGCTTTGCATTAGCGCCTTCAAAAACGGCATCAGGACATGCAATTTTATATATTAATCCACACGTAACATTTTATTTCCGTCCTGAAGTACAGGTAGTTAGCGAAGAGGGTTTAAATGCATACGGTGCGGTAACCTGGGGGCAATTCTTTGTCTATCAGGGTTTTAATCCATATTGTGGGTGGATGCATACCTCAAGCGCAGTAGATGTATCAGACTTATATGCTGAGAAGATCAGTAAGAAAGACAACAAATTTTTCTATGAATACGATGGAAAGCAAAAACCTGTAACAGAAAAGAAAATCACCATTAAATACCTGAAAGACGGACAACTGCAAACCAAAGAATTTACCACTTATTTTACGCATCATGGACCGGTAATAGCTAAGCGAAATGATCAATGGATGAGCCTGAGGTCATACAACCGCTCAATGGTGAGCCTGATTCAAAGCTGGAAACGCACCAAAGCCAAAGGCTTTGAAGAGTATAAAAAAGTAATGGATTTAAAAGCCAATACATCTAATAATACAGTATTTGCTGACAATAAAGGAAATATTGCCTATTGGCATGGCAACTACGTGCCTGTAAGAGATAAATCACTGAATTGGTCGAAACCTGTAGACGGTAGTGTAAGTAGTACCGAATGGAAAGGCTTGCATCCCGTTGATGAATCTGTACATTCATATAATCCTGCTAGTGGTTGGTTGCAGAATTGTAATTCTACACCCTTTACCGTAGCGGGCGAAAGCAGTCCCAAAAAAGCAGACTATCCACCTTATATGGCACCTGACGGAGAAAATTTCAGAGGAGTAAATGCTGCAAGAGTATTGAGCAATGGAAACCAATTTACGATTGACAAAGTAATTGCCGCTGGCTACGACACTTATTTATCAGCTTTTGAAGTTTTAGTACCCGCCCTGGCAAAATCATTTGAAACCAATGTAAAGTCTCACGATACTCTTTATAATCAATTGGTTGATCCTATTGCCTTGTTAAAAAAATGGGATTATCGTACAGGAGAAAAATCTATTGAAACAACAATGGCCATTGAATGGGCACAAAAACTAGGGGGAGAAATACAAAAGATTTATATCGACGAAGGTGAAGACGACCAGGTAACCCGCACTAAGAAATTTGCAGCAGTAGCAACAGCCGACCAGCTTCTGAAACCCTTTGCTCAGGCTATTAAAGATTTAATGACCAAATATGGCACCTGGCAAAAGCCTTGGGGAGACATTAACCGTTTTCAGCGCTTAACTGGTGACTTACAAGGGAAATATGATGATGCACAACCGAGTATACCAATGGGTTATGCTTCTGCCTTGTGGGGTATGTTACCTTCATATAATAGTCGGGTGTATGCGAATACCAAA
>CBIHRH010000321.1:0-6155 GCA_966212365.1 uncultured Emticicia sp.
AGCTATAATTAACTTTTACAAAATGTCAGGAATAAAATTAATTCAAAAGAGACATGGTTCTTTTATAGGAACAATTATGTGTCTACTCTTAGGTGCTTTGCCTTTAATGGCGCAAAACAAAGGAATGGAAAAAAGTGCTGAAAATGTTGGTATCGGAACTACGAGACCAGACAGATCAGCAATTCTGGACCTTTCTTCAACCACTAAAGGTCTACTAATCCCCCGCATGACTTTGGCCCAACGAGGCAAAATTGCGAATCCGGCTGGAGGTTTAATGATTTATCAGACTGATTATGTACCGGGCTTTTACTATTTTGATGGCTCAGCATGGAAAAGTCTGGCAGCCAGCACTATCGGAAAATCTCTGCGTGAAAATTCTGTTGCAAACGATGCCACCTGGGGTATCAACGGTAATGCAGGCACGAATTCAGACTTGCATTTTATGGGTACGACGGATACTACTTCTCTGTCTTTCAGGGTAAATAATTTCCGGTCAGGCTTTATTGATTATAAATATGGTAATACGTATTTCGGATATAGAGCAGGATACAGAAGCATTGGATTTAACTCAGTAGCTATTGGTGCCTATGCCTTACACGAAGTGAGTATGGGTTTAAATAATATAGCTGTGGGTTATCAGGCATTGCCTAATAATCAGACAGGCAGTGATAACGTTGCGGTAGGTACGAGTGCTTTGTTTTTCAATATAGTCGGCTCTCAAAATATCGCGATAGGTACACAGGCAGGGCAGAAATCGGTCGGAGATGGCAACGTTTTCATCGGAAATAACGCCGGAATCAATGAAATAGGCAATAACAAATTGTATATAGAAAATGGCAACCCAAATGGCCCATTGATTTACGGAGATTTCTCAAAAGGTTTCTTAGGTATTAATACAAAAGCACCTGAATCGGCACTTACAATTGACAGCAAATCAGCAACTATCAGTGGTCTGCAGTTTAAGCAATTAACCAGTGCATCACCAGCCGGAAGACCAAATCAGAAAGTACTGTCGGTCGATGAAAAAGGTCATGTAATATTAGTAAGAGATTCAATTGGTTTAGGTTCGTCGATACCAACCAGCCCGACAACCAACTACTGGACAGCCAAAGGAAATGCCATTGAAAATAACAATGCCGGAGATGTAGTGGTGAGCAATATCCGTTTCAAAAACCTGCGCCCTACCTCGACAATAAGCAAATCGAACGGCAGGGTGCTATCAATCGACGACAACGGTTTGTTAGTTCTGGTAAAAGACTCGGTGGGTACATCTAAAAACCAAACGGCTGTGGTAGATGGCTTCTGGGAAGAAAATAACAATATAGTAAATAATATCAATGAAACTGGCACGCTTGAACTAAGAGGTACAGTAAGGCTAAAAAACCTGACTGCTTATAGCCAAGCCTTTACGCCCTATGGAAAAGTCTTAACAGTTACCGATGATGGACGTCTGATTCTGGTAAGAGATTCTGTAGGTGTTGGTGGCGGTGGAGGCTCTTCTTCATGGAATATCAGTGGCAATAATATTTCAAATAATAATTCAGGTATTGTACAAATCAATACAAGCTTAAGATTACCTCAATTAACCAGTGAAACTCCGGTAAGTACTACTGTCCAGAAGGTTTTATCGGTAGATAGCCAAGGGAATGTGATTCTTGGAAATACTCCTACCCCTGTTGGAGGTGGTGGAGAAAGCAACTGGACGCTTAGTGGCAATGCCATCAGCAATAATAATGCAGGTATTGTAAATATCAATAATGGTTTGAATACCAAAAACGGTATTAAAATAGAAACAGGTAAGCTGACTCTTTCGCAGTTAACTTCTAATTCTACAGCTGGTAAACCGACAGGCAAGGTGCTTTCGGTAGATAACTTAGGTAATCTGATATTGGTTAGAGACTCATTAGCAACTAACAATAATACGGGTGGTGTACCTATTATTCCATCAACGGAACCATCAGCCTGGGCTGTAAATGATAATAACATTTCGAATAAAAATTCAGGCAATGTATATATATCTAATGGTTTGGTATTATCAAAACTAAATAGTGATGCCCCTACCTCGGTTACGACTCAAAAAGTACTTTCGGTTGATGCTAACGGACAAGTAATCTTAGTAAATACACCAACTCAAACTGGTGGTGGTGGCGGTATCGGAAATTCTTTGTGGAAAAATAACGATAATGGCATTGGAATTGTAAATAATAATACCGGAGGAATCTTTATCAATAGTAATGAAGATAACAAGAGTGGTTTACAGTTAACCCGCTTGAAATCTTCGTCTCCTGCTGGTAATGCCTATGGCAAAGTACTATCGGTAGATGATAATGGAAATGTGATTCTGGTAACTGATGGTGGCAGTAATGTAGAAAATTCGTGGACTAATATTGATGGACGCTTACATAATGCCAATAACGGTAAGGTAGTAATTGGTACTGGTATCAATTCTTATCCTGATGGTTATAGTCTGTTTGTGAAAGGTGGTATCTTAACCGAGAGAGTGAGAGTAGCTCTTGCTAACTCAGAACGTTGGGCTGACTATGTGTTCAAACCAGATTATAAATTGATGAAACTGAAAGATGTTGAGAAGTTTATCAAATATAATGGACACTTACCAAACGTACCATCTGCTGAAGAAATGGCGCAAAAAGGACTGGATATAGCCGAAACAAGTGCCAAATTGATGGAAAAAATAGAAGAACTAACGCTCTATCTGATAGAAGCAAATAAAAAGATTGAGGAATTGGACAAGAAAGTAAAAAATCTTGAAAAAATACAAAAGTAACAATTCCTTTTTGAGTGAAAAAGTCCGACAGTGTTTTCCTAATTTTACATTTCTTTTTTACACATGATTGTCAATTATCGGATAGTTTATTAGTATTTCTCTATCCGATAATTTTAAAAAGTCTGGTTTTGTGTCAAGTTTTTTATCAAAAAATAGTACATTCAAATAAAAACTGGCACACTAATTGCAATAATACTTATTAAAATAATGCAATATCAATAGTTTCATAATATTGATTTTTATGGGTTAGGGTTTATTGTTAAACGCCATGATACTTGATTATCGTGGCGTTTTTACATTTATTTACATATCTTAATTTAATGATTGAGCTGAGATACTAAGCAGAGTACAACCAGATCATTTTCTGTGTATTATAGTCAAAATAAACAATCAGATGAATCGATTCAATCAGCTAAATCACAGTTCATGAAAAAATCACTAATTCACTCAATAAACACATGCCTAAATCAGTTTCCTATTCACGTACAACCATCACCGAACTGATGATTCCTTCTTATGCCAATTTTGGCGGGAAAATTCACGGAGGTATCCTGCTTTCGCTGATGGACAAAGTGGCTTATGCCTGCGCCTCTAAACATGCCGGAACTTATGTAGTGACAGTATCGGTCGATGGCGTTAATTTTCTGCAACCCATTGAAGTTGGTGAACTTCTTTCATTGCATGCCTCTGTAAATTATGTAGGACGTAGCTCAATGGTAATTGGGATAAGAGTGGTTTCAGAGAATGTAAAAACGGGAGAGAAAAAACATACCAATACCTCTTATTTCACAATGGTAGCTAAAGATGATGTAACCGGAAAACCTACTGAAGTACCTGAATTGATATTAGAAACTAAAGAAGACATCAGACGCTGCCTGGAAGCCATTAAACGCAAACAACTGAAAGAAGTGTATAAAGACGATTTCGATAACGAAATATCAGAGCTGCACGTAGAAAACGACCTCCATTTATTAAACAACGAAAGAATCATTATTAATCCATAATTCAACTATCTATGAAACAATACTTTAGTATAATCCTCACTTTCTTATTATCATTCAACCTTGCTGCACAAAATATAGACATTAATTTCCTCAAAAATATTCACACGAATCGAAATCAGAACCTAGACCATACTTTTGAGACTTTCAGCAAAGCCTCCTACCCTATCAGTGCTGCCATTCCGATTGGTATTTTAGGCGTAGGTTTAATCAAAAAAGACAAAGATTTACAAAGACAGGGCATAGCAGCAGGGGCCGGATTAGTAGTATCGTTAGGTACATCATACATACTGAAAAAAGTAGTTGACCGCCCCAGACCTGCCGAAAAGTATCCTTTTATTAGTCCTTACATTATTGAAACTGACCCCTCTTTTCCATCAGGCCATACAACAGCCGCTTTTTCAGCCGCTACTTCTTTAAGTCTTGCGACCAGAAAATGGTATGTAGTTGTACCCGCCTATCTATGGGCTGGCACTGTAGCTTATTCTCGTTTACATTTGGGGGTGCATTATCCGAGCGATGTACTGGCAGGCGCCTTAATTGGGGCAGGCTCAGCCTGGGCAAGCTATAAGGTCAACCGATGGTTACAGAAAAAGCGCCAGCATTAATTGGTAGCTGCTGACATTCTCTGTTTCCTGAATTCTGAAGGGCTAACTCCCTTATACTTCTTGAATATGCGGTTCAGATGGCTCTCGTCCGTGAAGTTTAGTTCAAAAGCGATTTCGTTCATGCGCATATCGCTGTATTGCAGACGGGTTTCTACCAGTTTCAGTTTATAGTTGGTAATATATTGCTGCATACTTTCGCCTGTTAATTTCTTAAAATATTCACTCACATAGGTTGGTGAAATATTAAACTGAGCAGCCATTTCCTCAGCCTTTAGTAATTCAGGAGAGTAGATATTCTGATGAATATAGCTTAGCATACTTAAATCTCTGGCCTCGGTATTTCTCTGAATTTCAGGCGAGCTCAAAGAAATATTTCTAGCCACAATAGTCAGCAGCGTGTTTACTATCTGCTGTGTAAGTTCTCTCTGATAAGGATACTGATTAATATATTCGCGGATTAAAGCCTCAATTAAAGACTTAACCAGAGGCTTATCGGCTTTATTTTTCAAAATACAACCGGGCAGACGATTATGATTCTGAAAAATAAACTCCAACTTTTTAATCAATTCCTTGTTCTGGTCTTTAATATACACCTCATTGAAACGAATAAAGAAAAACTTGGTACTTTTTTCAACTTTAAAAGAATGGCAATCCTGAGGCATCAATAAAAAAAGTTTTTCGGGGCCATAAGTCCAGTTGTTTTTGTTAATACACTGAATACCAGTTCCTTCAACGATGTAAACCAGTTCAAAAAAATTATGTTTATGAGCTCCCATCGGACACTCGCCAGATTCAAGATATTCTATCTCAAAAGGTTCGTATAAATTTCTTATCTGCATACCTGCAAATATACAAGACAAACCAATGATTATACAAGAACTTTATAAATTGCCCAACCTAATTTTGCCCCATCAAAATAATTAAATCAATGAAAGCAATCGTATTAAAAGCATTTGGTAGTGTCGACAATTTCTCGGTAGAAGAACTTCCCCTACCCTCAATTCAGAATAACGAAGTATTAGTAGAAGTAAAAGCGGCAAGTATTAACCCTGTTGATATGAAAACCCGCTCTGGTAAGGCAATGGCGGCCCGATTAAAAGATGAAAACCCGATTATTCTGGGTTGGGATATTTCGGGTATAGTAACCCAAGTAGGTACAGATGTAAAGGATTTTAAAGTAGGTGAGGAAGTATTTGGTATGGTCAATTTCCCTGGCCATGGCAAAGCGTATGCCGAATATGTGGCCGCACCTGCCACACATCTGGCCTTAAAACCTGCTAATATCTCACATGAAGAAGCGGCAGCTGCAACTCTGGCAGCTTTAACCGCATGGCAGGCATTTAATACTCATATAAAAATTAAATCCGGTGATAGAGTATTGATACATGCCTCAGCTGGAGGTGTCGGGCATTTCGCCGTTCAGATTGCCAAATATTTCGGTGCTTATGTGATTGGAACGGCCTCGGCTGAAAACAAAGACTTCGTATTGAGCTTAGGCGCTGATGAGCATTTTGATTATAAATCAAAACCTTTTGAAGAAGCCATTAGTGATATAGACATCGTATTAGATGGCATAGGTGGCAATAATATTGAACGATCATTTGAGGTAGTAAAGAAAGGTGGTACTGTTATTACACTTCCATCGAACACATCAGAAGGGATTGTTGAAAAAGCAAAAGCCAAAGGTGTTAATGGTTTCCATTTTATGGTACAATCAAATGGAGAGGATATGAAGCTGCTGGCTGATTTGCTCGAAAAGGG